>DATHTL010000162.1:0-5750 GCA_035463255.1 Anaerolineales bacterium
CTTGGGATTGAACATGGAATCTACTCCTGTGGAATGATTGGACATCCTGTTTTTCACCACAGAGCTTACTTAAAGTCTAAGCCAGCTAATTCTCCAACTCTGTCCGCTCTATGGCTCGATTTCTCTTGCAAGATGTCTGTAAATTTGCAAACGCGCAAAAAAGCGCGGGGTTACCGTCTTTCGATTGAAAATTTACTTTTCACTTCATTATATCTGTTTGTCAGACAAGTCATCAAGAACAATTAGCACTCTTCTTGCCTGATTTATGTCGTTGACTCAAGCTTTTGCCCTCAGTAAAATATTCTTGTGAATATCTTCACTTTCCAAACAGAAACCAGCCGGTTCTAGGCCGGGTTGGTTTCTGTTATTAATTTTCGCTCAAGCAAGGAGACTTCCAATGAAAATCCTGATCTGTGACAAAACTGAAAAAGAATACATCGAGCAAATGCGCGCCGCTGGCTTAACGGTGGATGTTCGCGATGACATCACCCCTGAAGAGCTCATGACCGTCCTGCCGGCTTATGATGGCATGGTCGTTCGCTCGCGCACCAAAGTCCGACAGCCGTTGATCGACGTTTGCCCTAACCTCAAGGTCATCGTGCGCGGCGGAGCCGGTCTGGACACCATTGATCACGAATATGCCCGCTCCAAGGGAATCGCGGTGATGAACACTCCGCTTGCCAACTCCGCTTCTGTGGCGGAACTGGCCATTGGTTACATGTTCATGCTGGCGCGCTCCCTTTATAAGGCCACTGCTACCATGAAGGAAGAGAAATGGGAGAAGAAGGCATTCACAGGTGTTGAGCTTGGCGGAAAGACACTGGGCCTGATCGGCTACGGCAATATTGGTCACCAGACCGCGAAGCTTGCCCTTGCGCTCGGCATGAGAGTGTTAGCGTACGATCCATATGTGACCTCCCAGAACGGCGTCAAGCTGGTTACCCTCGATGAATTGCTTGCCGAATCGGATTACATCAGCCTGCACCTGCCCAAGACCAAAGAGTCCGCCAACATGATCGGCAAGGAGCAATTCGCTAAGATGAAGGACGGCGTCCGCATCATCAACTGCGCGCGCGGTGGAATCATCAGTGAAGAAGCACTTTATGAAGCATTGACCAGCGGCAAGGTCGCAGGCGCGGCCCTGGATGTCTTCTCGGAAGAGCCGCCCACAGACTGGAAACTCCTCAAGCTGGATAATGTCATCGGTTCGCCGCACATTGGCGCCGGGACCAAGGAAGCCCAGGCACGCGTCGGCGCGGAAGTGGCTGAGAAACTGATCAACTTCGCTAAGAATATGCAGCCTGCGTAAAATACCACTGTCATTGCGAGGAGGGTGTCTTTCCCGACGAAGCAATCTCAAGTTACAATGAGATTGCTTCGTCGTTTCACTCCTCGCAACACTTGCACCTGTATGCAAGTGCAGATGTGATATGCAAAAGGATCAATCCATGAAAATTATCAATGATATCGGCATTCAAATCCCACAAGTCCATTTGCCCAAACCCGGCACGGACCTGACCAAATGGGCGGTCATTGCCTGTGACCAGTTCACCTCGCAGCCTGAGTATTGGAATGAAGTGGCAAAGATCGTTGGCGACGAGCCGTCCACATTGAACTTAACCTTCCCTGAGGTCTATCTTGAAAAGTCAGGTGGCGACGAGCGCATCCAAAACATCCAGGCGACCATGCGCAAGTATATGGACGAAGGCATGCTCCAGCCGCATGACGGCCTTGTCTATGTGGAACGCACGATCAATGGCAAGACACGCAAGGGAATCGTGCTGTGCCTGGACCTGGAAGCCTACGATTACACAAAAGGCTCCTCTAGCCTGATCCGCGCGACCGAAGGGACGATCGTTGACCGCCTGCCACCGCGCATAAAGATCCGCGAAGGCGCGACGCTTGAATTGCCGCATATCCTTGTGTTGATCGATGATCCGAACCGTACGGTCATCGAGCCGCTGAGTACAGCAAAATCTGATCTCAAGAAACTCTATGATTTTGATCTCATGCTCGATAGTGGTCACCTCGCTGGGTATGCGGTAAATGAAGAACTTGAGAACAAAGTTGTCAATGCCCTGCGTGAACTTGCCAAACCTGAAACCTTCGCAGCAAAATACGGCATCGGTGAAGATCAACCTGTGCTGCTTTTCGCGATGGGCGATGGCAATCACTCACTGGCAACCGCCAAAGCCATCTGGGAAAAGAATAAGTCACAGGTGGGTATGGATCATGCGTCACGCTATGCCTTGGTCGAGATCGAGAATGTCCACGATGCGGCTCTTGAGTTTGAGCCGATCCATCGTGTGCTCTTTAGCTTGAAGAAAGATCTTTTTGCAGAGCTGGAAAAAACATTCGGCGCGAATCTGGCCTACAGACCTGTCACCAGCGCGGAGGAAATGGTCAAGGTTGTGGACGCTTCGCAGGCTCAAGGCGAGAAACAGACCATCGGCTTGGTCGGGGGTGGACGCTCCGCGGAATTTGGCGTGATCGAGATTGTCAACCCCTCCTCCAACTTGCCGGTCGGAACCATCCAATCCTTCTTAGACGTCTTCCTCAAAGAGGGTGCTGCAGGAAAGATCGATTACGTGCATGGCGAGGATGTCACGGTGAAGCTAGGCAGCCAGCCGAACAATGCCGGTTTTTATCTGCCAGGCATGAGCAAGTCTGACCTCTTCAAGACGGTCATTCTCGATGGCGCGCTGCCGCGCAAGACGTTTTCGATGGGGGAGGCACGTGAGAAACGCTTCTACATGGAAGCTAGAAAAATTTCGTGATGCCTTGGGGCGGACCAAAATCCGCCCCAATGTTTTTTAATGCCTCTTCAAAATCGATAGGGTGTGGAGCGGAAAATTTCACGCGTTCGTTTTTTACTGGATGAACAAACGATAACGTTTGCGCGTGCAGCATTGGACGCGCAGTGCTATAGGGTCCCTGCGCACCATACAGCGTATCTCCCACGAGCGGATGCCCCAACGCGTAGGCATGCACGCGGATCTGATGCGTCCTGCCCGTCATGGGCTTCGCTTCAATCAAAGCCGATTCCAGATACCGTCTAATCACCCTAAAGCGCGTTTCCGAAGGTTTCCCGTTTTTATTGTCTACCATGGTGCGATGCTTATGCCCCACATTGGCACGCAGTGGATGCTTGGCCGTCTTCTCATCCCAATTTGGATTGCCCTCCACAATGGCGTGATACGTCTTTTGCGCGTCGTGATCTTCAAACTGAATATTCAGTGCGCGGTGTGTCTCTGCATCACGCGCGAAGACCATTACGCCGCTGGTAATTTTATCCAGTCGGTGAACAATGTATATTGTTCCATGTTGTTCTTCCAGAAACTTGACCAGATACTGAGAATCCTTTTCCCAGCCATCGGGCAGCACGGAAAGCCCGGCAGGTTTATTAATAACTAACAGATGTTCGTCTTCGTAAATAATGTTCATAGCTAATTTTTTAGGGGTTGCAAAGATGCAGTCTTTGTTTTCCTTGCCCACAGGCTGTGTTTTAACGCGGTTGCAAAGCACATAATTGCTCCGCCCAGAAAGAATGCACTGTAGGCCAAGACAGCGATCATCAGAAACAGGACAGAGAATGTATAGAATTCCGCTGCCGATATTCTGTACGAGAACCACTTTCGATAGAAAATCTGTCCTTCTAAGCCTCCGCCTTTGCGTAACTCACGAATTATGAAAATGTTTCGCAAATGGCGAAGATGCACGCCTACTTCGACCAATAGAAACATTCCCAGATATAACAGGTACGTCCATGGAAAGTAGGGAAAATGGCTGGTTAGCCACCATAAAAAGAGAATTAATCCGCTATAGAGAACCAATAAAGCGATGTGTAATTTTGAAACAGGCTTGAGGGCATTGATGTCTTTTTGATACTGCGGGGTGAGTTCAAAGCTGCCTTCGAATTGGAAATGCCCTGTCTCGCGGAATCCTCGCGCGGAATAAATGGTCAAATAGTAATCGCTGATATAAAGGATCATCCATAAAATGACTCCGGGCCACGGACTGGTTGCAAGCGAGTACTCCATACAATACACACTCCTATCGTCAGATCAGCAATTTTACCTTTTCTCAAAAACCCCTTGACATTAACGTTACGTTAGGGTTTATATTCATGACATGAACGAGAGAAGCCTTGCGTATAGCGAACAAGCAGGTTCTTCTGCCTACCTGTTGAATGCTAATCATATAGCAGCCGTTCAAGAGAACCCCGGGGTTGTGAATTCTCTTCTGCACCCTTTGGCAATTCTCATCCGCCAGGTTCTCACGCGTCCGGGCAGAGCGGAGCTCAACCTGATCCTGATCGATGACGAAGAGAACATTCTGCAGGCGCTGGACTCAGGGGTTGCACTCCATTCTCTATACTATTCCGGCGAAGAGATGCTCTCAAATGCGTTGACGAGAAAACTGCCGGCAAGTGTAGGGATTTATGAGGTCGCGAAGAGGACATGTAAGAAGATTTTCGAGAATGACAAAGTCTCGCGAGTTTTTGCCATTGCGCACACACCGGCAGCTTGGGGCTTGAACGATCTCTTGGAGACTGAGCGCGATATCGTCGCTCTCGAAGACTTAACGATTTCCGGCAACATTGGAGCGATTGTGCGCACTTCGCTGGCGTTTGGCGTTGGCAGCGTGATCCTGCTCAACGCAGATCCGGTTGATATCTACGATCGTAGGATGATTCGTGCCAGTCGCGGACACGTTTTCTCTCTGCCTGTTGCGACTGCAACTACGGATGAGATGATCCGCTTCTCTCAGGAAAATGATCTTCCTATTCTTGCGATGTCAGCGCAGGCCGATCATTTGCTGCATGAAGCAGCAGCCCTTTCCAGGCGGCTGGTGATCGTCTTTGGCAGTGAAAAGGACGGTTGCTCGCAAACACTGAGAGATGCCGCGATGCTTCAAGTTCAGATCCCGATCCACTCCAAGGTGGAATCGCTCAACGTTTCGACAGCGGCTGGAATAATGCTGTTTAACCGGCTTTGGTTCAATCATCCACAAGCCTGAAGGTAGTCTGATATGAATCGCCCTATGCTTACAGTCAAGCAACTCTCAAAACTCGCGGGTGTCACGCCACGAACGCTACATCATTATGATGAGATCGGACTTCTCAAGCCATCCCGTGTGGGCGAGAACGGTTATCGTTATTATGGGGAGGAGTCTGTGCTGCGGCTTCAGCAAATTTTGTTCTATCGAGAGCTGGGGATCCCATTGGAAGACATCAAGAAGATCATGGGACGCCGTGATTTCGATGTAATGGGCGCATTGCGCAGCCATAAGGAAGCGCTGCAAAAACAGGTGTCGCGTTTGAATCGCCTGATTCACACTGTGGAAAACACAATTAGTCATCTGAAAGGAAACACGATTATGAGCGAAAAAAGTTTATTCGAGGGGTTTAACGAGGAAGAACAGGAGAAGCACGCTGCGGAAGCAGAGGAGCTATACGGTGCCGAAGGCGTCCGCGCCTCCATGAAGAAATGGAAAGCATATTCTGCCGATGAGAAAAAGCGCATTATGGAAGAGGGCAGCAAAAATTACATGGATATGGTCGCCGTTATGTCTAAAGGTCCGGAAAGCCCTGAGGCTCAAGCTATTGTGGAGCGCTGGCGAAAGCACATGGATTACTTCTGGACCCCGAACCTGGACCAACTGCTCGCGCTCGCCAAGGGCTACTATGACGATCCACGCTTCAAAGCAAATTTCGATAAGATGCATCCTCAGCTTGCCGGATTTATGCG
>DATHTL010000163.1:0-40339 GCA_035463255.1 Anaerolineales bacterium
CACCCGGGACTTTCTTCCACTCCCGGATCGCAGGAATGAGATGCAGAAGCCCAAAGACAAGGCAAAGCCCAACCCACATGAGCGTGCCGGGTGCGGTCAGGCCATAGAAAACGATCTGGTTGATCCCTCGCAGAAACCAGAACAGCGAGATGGCAATCGCTGTGATATGGCCCAGGCGGGTTGTAAGCAGATCACGCCATTGGAAAAAGGCCAGGTAGGCAAAGATCAGCAAGGTAAATGCCACATGGATGTTCAACATGTGCACGATTGCCCGGATATCTGTGGATACCGGCGCCAGCGCTATTCCAATTCCCTTCACCATCGCAAGATGAAACAGAACGAACAGCAGGTTGATGACCCCGCCGATTCTCAAGAGGATTTTGTTCATGCTTTCTCTTTATCACAATTTTGGGTGGACGGACCACCCAGGTTGACTGAAATCAACGTCAGATTGAGATCGCGCATGCGCTCAAGCACACCGTAGATTGCGGCCTGGTCAGGCAGCAGGCCGGAAAGCTGGGTTACATCTCCTTCCAAGTGTGTCAACGTTAAGTCTGCAAACCATTCCGACCAGCGTGGATCGAGACAGCCTTTGATTTTGATCTCGTAGTATTCCGGCATAGCAGCGCTCCTATTAACATTTATGAGCTGCAATCGCAGCTGTCGAAGGATCTTATTCAATGAAAATCTCGACGTGCTCACCCTTTTCTTCGTCTTCAACATCCACCAATTTCTCTTCGCCACCGTTTTTCATTGCCGCGATGATTTCGTTCATGTCCAGATCATCCATGGCGGAGGGCGCGAATCTGGCCGCCATCTTCATGCCAAAATCGGCCAGACTGACCGGAATCTTGACGTTCGCCTTGCTCTCGCCAGTTCTCAGATCCGTTACGCGAACACGCAACCAATTACCCGAATTTGACATTTTGATCTCCTTCTTAGTCTCAAGCACCAGCTTGCTCTCTTGTGAGAGTCTGGGATCGGCTTACAGTCATGCTGCTGCATATCTAGTCATAATGTAGCGCGCAACGAGGAAGCCCGCATCTGCCAAACGGGATATTCGGAGTTTATTTGCAGGGTTTACTTGTAAAGCGAATGGAAATTAGGGAAGGATACCGAGTTGCCTGGCGCGCGCTACGGACTCAGTCCGGTTGGAGACGTCCAGCTTGCGATAGATACTGGCTGTATGGGCTTTGACGGTGCCGGAGGATACGATGAGCTGCCTGGCGATCTCCTGGTTGGTTTTGCCCAAAGCGATAAGATGAAGAACCTCCAGTTCACGCGGGCTTAATGGCTCGATCAGAGTTTGTCCTGAGCTTACGAAGGGATCACTAGTCGAGGAAACCCTTTCCTGCACTGTCGTGACCACATGTGGTTCGGCATCAAATCGAGAGAGCAAATGGATTACGTAATCCCGTAAGGGACTCGCACCGGCACGGGCCAGCCACTGAGCGAGCAGCATCTGCATTGGTTTACCCTCATCCAGGAAGACCCGCACATAACCCTCAGGTTCAGCCAATGTCAGGCAGTCTGTTAACGCCAGCATGGCACGCTCAGAGCCACCTTTCTGCCGCATCGCTAACGTCTCAAGGAGCAAGATTTCTATGACGCGGCCCATCCTTTGCGCTGAACGGGCAATCTCTTCCAGACGCGATAATAAACTGATGGCTTGATCCACTCTATTCAGAGCGATCAATACTCGTGCCCGGGCGATATGGGTCACCTCATTTTCAAACCTGAATAGATCGTGCGGGCCAAGGCGCTGCTCCAGGGAGGCAGCCCAGCGGGTCGCTGCCTGTGCATCCCCTTGAGCCAGCCATAATTTCACTTGGGCAAGCTCCACTGTATTGGGCGCTTCAGGGAAAAGCCCACTTGTGTGAACGACCTGTTTCGCTTTTTCCAAAGCTTCTATTGCGTCATCTGTTTTCGCTTGACCCAGGTGAATGCGCGACAGAGTGACATAGGCCAGGGCTACATCGTCGGGCTTTCCCCACCAGGTCAGCAGGGCCAGGCCTTGCTTCACGTGAGCCAGAGCAGCATCTAGATTGTCCCTTTCACATAATACATCGGCAATTCCAACTTCGATGAGGCTTGATGCGCCAAGGTGCTGTCCGCCTGTCTCATCGATCCATTGTGCAGCTTGATTATAGAATTCATAAGATTGATTCAATCGACCCTGAATGGCATACAACCTGGCCAGTATGCAATAACCGGCCACGGTATTGAGGATCGCGCCGACGGCTCTGCCGGATCGAATTGTCTCATTCAAGAACTGACTGGCATGAGAATAGTCTCCATTCAGGAAGTATAGATAACCGAGTGTGATACCCAGATCCAATTGCAGAGCTAAATTGCTGACCGGGAGATACTCACGAGCCGCAAGATTTAACTCAATCGCTCGCGGCAAATCCCCCCGCATGGCAGTCACCCGGCTTTTGATGTACGTAAGGTGCCCCAGCATTGGCTGAGCGTCAGGAACCGACATATCAGATCGAACGCGTTTTTCGGCCGCTTCCAGGAACACTTCCGCTTGATCCGGTTCTCCAAACCAGGAGTGACTGTACGCTTCATAAATACATAACCAGGGCCGGCGATACACCAACTCTTTGCTTAATTTACCTGTCCAAAAACGCAGCCAGGACTGTTCTCCGCGACTCACCAGTTCCATGTAATTCTGTTCAATAAAGCGTTCCACCCTCTCCTCATCCGAGGCCATGGATGCATGATGAATTGCCTCCACTAGCGATCCATTCTGCGCATGCCAGTCAGCAGCGCGGACGTGTAATTGCGAAACGCCTTGGGGGCCGAGCGACCGCTGGAGCTGTGTACGCAACAAGTCGGCAAACAAATGGTGATAGCGGTACCAGATTCTCTCATCCAGGGGCACCAAAAAGAGATTTGCCCTTTCCAAGTATTCCAGGATGGATGCTGATCCGCCGAGGAGAAGCGATTCCCAGCCAGGCGTTCCATGATCGCTTTCCCAATTCGCCTGTTCGTTGTTTACGAGGACCGCATCGCACAGGGGAGCGGTCAGGCGCTCCAGAATCGACGTGTACAGGAGAAAGCGCTGGATTTCTGGCGGTTGGCTAGCCAGTACCTCCTCCAGGAGGTAATCGAGAATGTAGCGGTTGGTGCCTGAGAATCCTTCGATAAATCCAAGCACATCTTTCCGGTCACGCATGGAGAGCGCCGCCATCTGCAAGCCGGCAATCCATCCCTCCGTGCGCTCTGCCAGCGCTGTGACTGATCTGACATCCAGACACAGACCCATAATTTCATTCAAGAACTGAGCTGCTTCAGGCTCGGTAAAGCTGAGATCGGCAGTCCGGAGCTCGACTGTTTGCCCGCGCGCTCGCAGACGAGCTAAGTGCAGCGGCGGGTCCGAACGGGTCGCGATCACGATGTGGAGGGTATGGGGGCAATGCTGTAGCAGAAAAACTACTTCTTCATGCACAGTCTGACTGCTAATAAATTGGTAATCATCCAACACGAGGACAATCGCCCCACTGGCGGCATCCAGGTCATTAACGAGACTGGTCAAGACGACTTCCGGTGGCGGTTGCTGCACTCCCGCCATGAGTTGCGCGGCTTCGTTTCCAATCCTCTTGTCGGCTTCTCGCAAGGCAGCAACCACATAGCTCAGGAAGCGCTCCGCCTGATTGTCATTCTTATCCAGAGACAGCCAGGCTACAGGCATTCCACAAGCCTTGACGCTGGATGCCACCAGGGTCGTCTTGCCAAATCCAGCGGGGGCGATGATCAGTGTCAATGGTCCTTGCAACCCTTGCACAATCTGCTTCTGGAGGCGCGGCCGGGGCACCAAACTTGGTCGAATGGAGGGAAGACGTAATTTGGTATGGATAAGCGTGTCTGTCTTTTGCATATAACTCAAATTCCAGATCGATATCCATCTGGATATACGCTTGCATTAAAAATAATATACCCACTCCTCTCTAATTGCATGTGTCATTCGTCATGAAGCAGTCCATTTTTCACCTGGGAATCAATCATCACCAGGCATGAGCCGGAATCATCCTCCAGGCTGAACCGCTAAACGAAACCGTCTCCTATACTTGGGGACATAAAGGAGACAAAATGATCGGTTTAATTGTTGTGCTCACACTTCTCTTTATACTGGTAAGCATCAGTCCTTTGCTCGTCACCGAGGATATGCAGGATATCGTGATGATGGAACAATGATGAAATTTAGGATCCCTATCACGGTTACCACCACTTTCACCTCTGACGTGATCGTCATTTGCCTGAGTTATACTCAATTCAAGGTACCTCATGTTTAAATTCTTCCGCCGCCTTCAATGGAAACTCACCCTGTCTTATGCAGTTGTCACCGCCGGGACGGTCATCTTGCTCACCATACTGGTGGTCGCCATCTTGGTCTACTTTGAGACTCAAAACAACTCTCGCACCTACGACAGTTTCTACTGGTCTAAGACCGGTTTTCAGGACAACATTCCCTATTTGCTGGACGATCCTCAAGCTTTGCAAGAATGGCTGGAACGCGTCCAAAAAGAAGGCTTCACCTGGAATGATTTTCAACCTAATACGGTGCGCGAAACGCTCGATTATGCCAATACGCTTGCGGTCAAGACCCATCCTATTTACGTCCTCGACCCCGACCTGAACCTGATCGCTGCCGCCCCGCTCGAGGATCCTGCCCTGATCGGCAAACCATTCAAAGCGCGCGAGGCTGCCGGCTTCAGCATGGAGTCCATCCTCCAGATGGCCCTTGTCGGTGATAAAAATTATTCCGCCCAAAGCACCCGATCTCCCGATGGCACTTACTTGGTTGCATTTCCGCTCCGCAAAAGCGATTTCGATCCTGTAGTTGCCATTGTCGTCTACTACCTCAAGCCTGTCACATTTGCCACGCCAAGCAATCTTTATATCTATCAAACCTTTTTCTTCGTGACGATGATTGCGCTGTTTCTGATCGCGTTGCCCGTCGGCGCGATCTTTGGCTGGCTGGTCACGCGTGGGCTGCGTAAGCGCCTCGCGACGCTTTCGGCTGCTTCGCAAGCCTGGAGCAGCGGCGATTTTTCGGTCTCGCCGCGCGACCCGTCCGGCGACGAGATCGGTGAGCTGACGCGTAATCTGAACGGCATGGCGGAGCAATTGCAGACCCTCATCCATAATAAAGATGAGCTTGCCCGCTTGGAAGAGCGCAACCGCCTGGCCCGTGACCTGCACGACACGGTCAAACAACAGACCTATGCCGCGCGCATGCAATTGACTGCCGCCAAGAATCTGCTCAGTTCTGATCTCACAGCCGCGGCGGGACACATCGACACCGCGCTGCAGCTCAACCGCGAAACCCAGCAAGAGCTCAAGCTCATCATCGATGAGCTGCGCCCTGCCGCGCTACAGGGCAAGGGGCTTGCTCACGCTTTGAAGGAATATGCCGCTCGCTGGCAGGAACACACAGGTATTAAAGTGGAAAGCGTGGTCAGCGGCGAGCGCTCCCTGCCATTGGAGGTGGAGCAGGCGCTCTACCGCGTGCTGCAGGAGGCTCTCTCCAACATTGCCCGTCACGCGGAAGCAGACACGGTCCGGCTCAGCCTCAACATGTCCCCCGAGCAAGTGACTCTCGTCGTGGCAGACAACGGCCGCGGCTTCGACGTGAACGCGACCTCGCCCAACTCCTACGGCCTGACTGGCATGCAAGGGCGCCTGAGTGAAGTCGGCGGCACCCTCAAGGTGGAATCGACGCCCTCCGCGGGGACAACCGTCACCGCCGAAGTGATACTAAAATGATATCGGACTCCAACGTCTCTGACTTTGGAACCAACGTCGGGAGACGTTGGACTCTTCTAAAAGGTTTTTATGCCAATCAAAGTTCTTCTCGTAGATGACCATAAAATCGTACGCCAGGGTGTGCGCGCCTTTTTACACACACTCGCCGATATCCAAGTCATCGCCGAAGCCGATTCTGGCGCAGCAGCGGTGACAGCGGTCGAGCAGCACCAGCCCGATGTCGTTCTCATGGATCTCGAGATGCCAGGTGATATGGATGGCATTGCGGCGACGCGCTCCATCCGCAGGCTTCGCCCTCAGACTCAAGTCATCGTTGTCACATCTCATCACCAGGATGAATATATCTTCCCGGCCGTGCGGGCCGGCGCGATCTCCTATCTGCTCAAAGATGTGGAACCCGACGAGCTTGCTGCAGCGATCCGCAAAGCCGCGCAGGGAGAAGCCGTGCTTGACTCACGCGTCGCCTCGCGCATCGTGCAGGAGCTCCAGGGCTTGCGCAAGGAGGATGTCAACCCGTTCACCGAGCTCTCCGAACGGGAGTTTGACGTGCTGCGGCTGATCGCGGCAGGCAAATCGAATGCCGAGATCGCGGAGTCGCTGGTCATCGGCGAAAGCACCGTCAAGACGCATATCGGTAATATCCTCAAGAAACTCCATCTCGACGACCGAACCCAGGCCGCGGTGTACGCCTGGCAGGAGGGGATCGTACGGCGAGGACCGATCAACAAAAGAAGTTGAGGTTCAATTGAAAACAAATCAGCCCCTGGTCTGAATTGGACTCAGACCAGGGGCTGATTTGTTTCCTGAGTGCCTCCGTTATAGTCGCATTTATTGAAACTGATACGAATACCTATCAACAGGAGACTATGGGATGCGAACATTCGAGACATTATTAATTGCGGTGAACTTATTCTCGTTAGTTCTGAGCCTGAGAAAACAATCGAAGGCAGCTTGGTTGGGAATGGCAGGTGCAAATTTATCCGTATTCCTCATCCACGGCCTATTGGAAGGCTTCCGCTACCAGATGGCATTCTCTTACATGCTTGTCTTCTTGTTTACATTCTCTGCTTTAGTAAAGACAAATAGCAAGGTTAAATCCGGAACTCCAAAAGCACTCAAGGTCATGGCGGTAAGTCTATCCCTGGTGCTTCTTGCTTTCACCTCTTTGCTGGCCGTTGCCCTACCGGTATTTGCACTCCCTGAACCGACAGGCAGCTATGACGTAGGCATTCAGTACTTTCATCTTGTTGATGAAAACCGCATAGACCCTTTCCTGGATACATCCGCTCAAAAGCGGGAGTTGATGGTGAAAGTGTATTATCCCGCGAAGGAGGATGACTCAAAATCATTTTCTTCATACTTTCACAACTCACCCGAGCTGATTAACTCATTTGTAGCCTTCTATGGTATGCCCGATTTTGCCTTTAACCATCTCAATCTGGTAAAGACAAATTCAAAAGATCATCTGCAGCTATCGGATCAGCAGCCAAGCTACCCTGTAATTCTGTTCTCCCACGGAGCAGGCACGACCATGGAAGTGCAAACCTCCCAGAGCGAAGATCTGGCAAGTCACGGGTACATCGTCGTGAACATTGACCACACCTATGTGTCCGCGGCGACCGCTTTTCCTGATCGGATTGTTTCCCACCACGAAGCGACCACAAACTTCAACACTCCTGAGCCTGCAGAGATCATCACCCAGATCATGGCTGACGATTCTTCCTTTGTCATTGACAGGTTGATAGAAATGAATGAAGGAAAGATTGAATCTATCTTCAAGGGAAAGTTAGATCTCGAGAAGATCGGTGCGGTGGGTCACTCTGTGGGCGGGGCAGTCGCTTACAATCTGGCGATTAATGATCCTCGGGTGAAGGCCACCGTTAATCTGGATGGCGTTGTTTTTCTCACGCCGCCTGAGAACTTTACGGATATTGCTCCTTTTCTTATGCTGGCGAATGACAAATACCATATCCAGGCAATTCAAAGTCTGGCACCTCTTATGAAAAGATTTGAGGATATGGATGATGTTGAACAAAAGATAACGATCGAAATCTACGGAAGCGAAGAGGCATATCACGAGGCGTACAGCAAAGCGCAGCAAAATGTGATCGGACTCACGGAAGTTCTTAAGTCCTCCGGTAATTTATTTACCATCGCAGGCAGCGACCATATGAAATTTACAGACATTGGCCTGTTTATCGGAATCCGTCCGCTACGTGAGCTCATCGGCATCGGTGGAACAATGGACCCGGCAAGATGCCTGGAGATCACGAAGGCAGTCACACTCGCGTTTTTCGATCAACACTTAAAAGGTGAAGCCAACGATTCATTAGAATCGCTGACCCAAAAGTATCCGGAACTGATCAACGTCGATTTGAAATGAGCCAGAGTTAGCGCGGTCACCCCGGATCATCTATTCATATTCATAAGAGGCTTCGATATAACCTTTCAAACCTTCTCGCAGGATTTCGCGGCCGTCAGAGGTTGCTCCCAATCCATAGAGGAAGCCGGTCTTGGGTACTTCGTAAGGAGGGTCCTTCGCAAAATTAACAGCCTCCGCCAGATCGTGGACAAACTGTTCCGCAATGCCAGCCTGGGTTTGCGGAAGAGTGATACAGAAATGGAACCCGGGCGGATTCTGGCAGCCATTCATGCGCCAGCCCTTTATGGTCAAATAGTCATTGACAAAGTAGGGATCCACGACATCCGAGGTCAGGCTGATCAAAAAGGTGGTCTTGCCCATGATGCGCAGTTCAGGAATCCCGGCGACACCCTCGCGGATCTTATTCGCTGTATCCATGATCGCCCTGGCAGCTTTGAGGTAACCATTCTCCCCCATCCGCACCATGGCTGCCCACGTGGCCGCGCTCAAACCGGCCGAGCGGCTGCCCTGCATGGTGGGAGAAGCATACACTCCGCCTGGATAATCTTCCTGCGCAAAGAACATATAGCGCCGCAAATTTTTGTTACGAAAATTAATGCTGGATGTCCCCTTTAGAGCATATCCATACTTATGTGTATCACAGGAGATCGAAGTAACCCCCGGCAAACGGAAGTCGAACACCGGCACGTCGTAGCCCAGCTTTTCGATCCACGGCAGGATAAAGCCACCCAGACAGCCATCCACATGTAGTCCAATCTGGTGCTCGAGCCCCAGGTCTGAGAGCTTGTTGATGGGATCAACGACTCCATGAGGGTAGGTGCCCGCAGATGCGGCCAACGCGACCGTGTTAGGTGTAATGTGGGCGCGCATGGCATCCACGTCGGCTTCGAAGTCCTTGTTCACCGGGACGCGTATCACTTTCATCCCCAGATAATGCGCTGCTTTTAAATGTGCAGGATGAATCGTTGTGGGAGCCACAACCTCCGGCGCAGTGATGCCTTTTTCCTCGCGCCCCCACTCGCGATAGACGTACATGGCGTTGAAAATACTTTCTGAGCCACCGGAAGTAATGGCACCGCACACTTCGTCACCAGGATCGACCTTGCTCACTTCTTCGCCATGGAGCATTTTGCCGATCATCGCCAGCACTTCGGACTCGAATTTGGTCCCACTCGGGCACAGATCCCGCTGCAGGAGGTTTACGTACGAATACATGCTAAAGACCTTGTTCAGGAAATCATAGTGTTCCATGCCTCCGTGATACATAGTTCCGGAAACCTGACCGCCCTGCCACTTTTGATTCTCCATCTCCGACATATAGGCGATCTCTTTCAGGATCTCCTCTTCGTCCCTGCCCTTCTCGGGTAGCTGGCTATAGACCTGGAACCTCTTCTTGTAGGGATGCATATCGCCAAGCAGATCTATCGTTTCCTGTTCGTCAGACATCATTTGCTCCTATTCTGTGACTTGTCATTGCGAGGAGGGTTGAGACGCGATAGCGTCGAAATCCCGACGAAGCAATCTCAGTTGCGGTTGCATCAGGGAATCTAACGTGAGATTGCTTCACCCTTCGGCTTCGCAACACTTGCCCCGGGCGCAAGTGCCGGGGTGACGGGATGAGGTAATTCAAAAAATCTATCTATTCAACGCATGAAATACAGGCCGGATCTTCTTCCGAGCAGCCATGAACTGTGCAAACATGCGGTCGTAGACCGGGCGCGTCTTCGGGTTCGGCTCGAAGACACGATCAAACCTGATCATCTTCGGGATGTCTTCCAGCCTGACCAAACCCAGGCGCTGAAACGCGAGCAGCGCAATGCCGATCACATTGTTGTTGCGCGGGTCGGCCTGGCGGTGCATGGGTAGTCCAACTACATCCGCCATGATCTGAGACCAGACGTCCGAAAGCGCGCCGCCGCCGGTCAAGCGCCAGCAATGGAACGGCCGGCCGATCAGCTTTTCCGATGGACCGCGCAACCAGCGCCAGTTCATGGCCAGGCCCTCGAAAACGGCCCGGGTGAGCTGGGCCCGGCTGGTCTCATAGGAAAGGTTGAGAAAGCCGCCGCGCATATACTGATCTTCACCGGGAGCAAAGCTGCCGTTGAACCAGGGCAGGAATATCACCCCCTCGCTGCCGGGCGGCACATCGGCAGCTAACTGACTGGCGCGTTCATACAATTCGTCGGGGATATTTCCTGTTTCAAAGACATCTTGAGCATAGATTAGATTCTTTAAGTAGGAGTCTAAAACCTTCGTGTTATTTGCCAGCTCTCCGATAAAAAGGTAACGCCCGGGAATCCCGCTGGGCATTGTGGCGATCGAACTGTTAAGATCCGTCTTTTTAAAAGAAACATGCGAAGCAAGATATCCCGAAGTCCCCATCACGGCGGCAGGCTCGGAATCGGCGATGGAGCCGACGCCTATGGCAGAAGAACTATTGTCGTTGACGCCGCAGATCACGACTGTCTTGGGTGAAAGCCCCAGCTCGTTTGCCACAGTGGCAGTGACCGTACCCACAATCCCATCGATCGGCAGCAGGTCAGGCAGTTTTTCCCGGTCGATCCCACTCATCTTGAGCAGCCAGGGCTCGTATTCCTGCATATTCAACCGGCGGTTATCCACCATCACCATAGGCATCACCGTATTCTGTGTGGCAACGCATCTACCGGTCAGGCGCATATTGATGTAATCGGTGGGCTCCAAAAACTTATAGGTGCGCCGGTAGATCTCCGGGCAAGCATTCTTAATGAAGAGCATATGACCGAGTGAATCGACCCCTTTAAGGGTCGGAGGAAAACCAACCTTATCGAGATACCTGAGCAGCGTGCTGAGTTTATATCCCTGGATGTTCGGGAAACCTTTAACGAGATCGCGGTTATACGGACCCCCACGCGCATCCATCCAGGAAAGTGCGTTCATCAAGGGCTCGCCATTCTCATCCACCGGCAGTGTGACGGACCACATGCTCGTGACGGCAACGGCGATAATTGCTGTCGAGGGCACAGCCGATTCCCGGATCACTTTTTTAGCACAGGTAGTAATGGTGGACCACCATTCAGCCGGGTCATGTTCTGCGCCGCCGTCGGGGAGAAAGAAAAGCTGGACGGGCGCGCTGGTACTGCAGACCACTCTGCCTTGCTGATCGACAAGACCGACCTTTGGCCCGCCGGTGCCCAGGTCGATGGACAGAACATATTTAGCCAATTGCTCACTCTCCAATATCAGGACGCCCTCCTATTTGGTCTTCTGGTGATGAACAGAACTTCCTCGGAATCTAGGTGATCGTTAAATGAGATGGGCGCGTTGTGATATTCCCGATTGTGTTCGCCATCCTACCTTGATGACAAATGCAAGCCCCAAGCCTATTCTTTGAGTGACTGGACGCATTCTATGAGATTCGACTCATAAAGTCAATTTCAGGATTTTTTTCACAAATCCCGGCACCAAACTACGGACTCAACCGGTACAAGATCTCACCCGCTTTCGGCACATACAACACACCTTCAGACTCTTTATCTTTCCACTCGTCAACGTTGATGGTCGCCAGGTCGAGATACCCTAGATTCAGCCGTGCACAATCTTGAGCCGATATTTTGCTTGCCAGCGTCACACGGATGTTCGGCTTCTCGACGCCATCCTCCATGACACCTGAACCGCGCAAATGCGTACTGTGCGCCAGCACTCCCAGCGGGATATGCTTGAAGCGATCCCAATCGCTCAAAAAATATGGCAGGATGTGATATCCCACTTCATAAATATGTTTTCCGTGCACATGACTGACCACGTCCAGGTGCGGGGCATAGATCACCACTTCACCGCCCGGCGCAACGGCTGGCTCGATCTTATACATCGCCTTCGCGCCCGTCCACAATTCATCGTACATAGGCGGCGCGCACGACAGGACTCGCTGAAAGGGTTTGTCTACCCAGCGGATGTGACGTTCTGCGGACAGCTTCGCCGCCTCATTCCACGCCGACACGCGGTCGCCGATAAACAGGCCGCTCAGCCCCTTGTCCTCCACCACCAGCGCGATCAGCGTCAGTGGCGTTTGCAACCGGCTCGCCGCGGCATGGATCATAATGCGGACAGGTGTGTCCTTGATGCCAATTGTGCCAACGACGCCTGCTAGCGCGCCCAGCCAGTGCGTGGCATTGATCATGTCCGCGCCGGAAATGCCCGGGAAGAGATACTTCGCCCCGCCCGAAAAGCCAGCCACTTCATGTGGGAATGTCGGGCCCAGGATGATAATGTGATCGTATTCCAGCGCAGCTTTGTTGATGCGGATATTGACTTCATCGGGGAGAGAGGAATGCCAGTGTACTCCGGCAATTTGCTTGATCTCATCCCGATCGATGATACCGAGTGAAATCAAAGTGGAGGGCATATCCCAGGCGTGATTCATCAGGCCGATGTGCTTGAAGGTAGTTGTTCTTTCTGCTGCTGTGATACCCACCAATCTATGAAGACTTTCTTCGTTCAAAGGCGGGTGAGTGCCCAGCGCAACCATGAAATCCAGTTGCTTTACATCTTGCAGCACATCCACCAGCGAGCGGAACATGAAAGACAACGGCAGTGAACGCGTGTGATCAGGAATCAAAACCAGCAAGCGTTGGTGATTGAACCTGCCGTCCAGTGCGGTGTGAAGGGCGTTAACAATTTGATCATCGGAAAGAAGCTGACCTGCCGGGGAGATCATTTGGGAATCAATCATAGCAATACCACTAAACGCCGAGAGTACGCAGTCAATGGGATAACCGCGCCGAATATCCAGGCACCATTGTACCCAGCAATTCGAATCATTGGCTCTTTCACTGTGGGAGATCGCGGGAGCTGTCGGCCTTAGAGAAGCTTGTGACCCCGTCTTTCCTAAATAGGCGGTAACTTAAAGCCAGACTTTTTGAGCACATAATCTCGCGACTCGGTTACCGCTTTCTTAACAACATTCCAATCCACATGTAATAATTTGCCATCCCGCTTCATGGGTTTGCCTGCGACAAACACGGAGTCGACGTTACTGGTATCCATATTCCAGACGACCGCGCCAATCGGATCATTAACCGGGAACACATTGGGCCTATCGGTGCGCAGCATGATGATATCGGCTTCCTTGCCAGGCGTCAGCGAGCCAGTTTTATGCGCCAGACCGTTGGCGTGTGCGCCTTCGATCGTGGCATATTCCAATACTTCGCGCGAGCTAATTCGCGCGGGTGCTTTGGTATCGCCAGATAATTGTCTTTCGTACGAAAGAGCATGCTGCAGTGACATGACTGAGCGCATCTGCGTAAACATATCCCCGGGGACATTGGTTTCCACATCCACGCTCAGGCTGGGCTTCAGGCCGCGGTCGAGGAATTTTTGAATGGGCGGCATGCCGTGTCCCATCATCATTTCGACGGGCGCCGCGAGTGAAACCGTCCCACCCGAATCGACGATCATCTGGATTTCCGTATCATTCAGGGTGGTGCAGTGAATATACGTTGTGTCCTCACGCAGCAATCCCGCCTCGCCCATTTCCTGCACCTTGCCTTCCATGCCATACGAGCCCACGCCGACGTGTGTGGTAATGCGCGCATCCACCTCGCGCGCCAGCTTCCAGTGATCGCGGGCAATCTCGAAATCCACAAATTCCGGCCCCGGCGCAGCTAATGCCAGCGTTAGCATTTGATCCCTCGAGGAAAAATATTCCCTGGCAGCCCGCACAAACCAGCTGGGTTGGCGATCGTTCCAGTCACCCCACCATGGGAAGCCATAAGCAAAGACAGCCCGCATTCCAGAATCTTGCAACGCTTTGATCACCGCATCCGTGTGCTCGGGCGACCCCTGAATGTGTGACCAGTCAAGGAGGGTTGTGATCCCGGCGTCCAGCGCACCTAAGGCGCTGACGAGATTACCAACATAGGCATCCTGAGGGCGAAACGCCGGGGCAAATTTTCCAAGCACGAATCGAATGTAGCCTTCGCGACCTTCCAACGGAGTATCCGCGCCGACGTTGCGCAGCAGGCCTTCCCAGATGTGCCTGTGCGTGTCGATAAACCCTGGCATGACGATCATGTTCGAGGCATCGATGACCTGTGCGCCACCGGCGGCAGCCAGGTTCGGCCCCACCGCGGCAATCTTTGAGCCTTCGATCAGAACGTCTGCATGTCTGAAATTCCCCAGCGACGGATCCATGGTCAGCACGGTGCCGCCTCGTAACAATATCTGTTTATCGGCAGCCGGCGGCGCGGTCGCGTCACTCACATACACCGTGGGCAGGTCGCGCAGCTGGTTGAGTTTTGAGCCTCTCACCAATCGCTGTACGCGCTTGAAGTTAAGCTTGACCAGTTCTTTGAGGTCGTTGATCTGATAAAAGGCCAGTCCAAATAATAGTAATACGCCGATCGTGATGAGTCCAACCACGTTACTCAAGCCGAGCAGCGGCAGGATGTTAATGATCAGTGTGAGGAACAAGGAGGAGACAATGGCACCGATAAAAGTGCCGCGACCACCCATCAGGCTTGCACCGCCCAAAACGGCCGCCGTCAGACTCGTCAGCGCGTAGCTTGAGCCTGCACGAGGATCGCCGACTCCTACCTGGGCGGCGAGGAAGAACGATGCCAGCGCCGCCATAAACCCGGACAACACAAATGCACCCGCTCGATGGAGCGTTGTGGCTGCACCGATGCGGCGCGCGGCCTGGGCATCATGTCCGATAGCGCGGAAGGTAAGCCCCACAGGAGTGGCATACAACAATGCATCCCACAAAATGGCAGCGACAACAAGAACAATGAAAGCAACCGGGACAAAGCCAATACTGGTCGTCAATATATCCAGCACATCGAAGTTGATCAGGCCGGCAGCAATGGGGCGAAGTGAAAGGGCAATTCCATCCAGAATACTTAAGGTAGCCAGAGTGGCAATAATAGCCGGCAGCTTCACCCAGCGCACCAGCGTGGCATTGAACAATCCCACCACGATGCCCATTCCCAGCACCGCAAGTCCGCCAGTCAGAGCAGCGCTCGGCGGCGCATCCTGTGTGACAATGAAAGACGCGATGATCACACCCATGGTCATGATCGATCCAACGGAGATATCGAGGTAGCCCGCTAACAGCGCGTTCATTTGCGCTATGGTTACCAATGCTAGGGGAATGGTCGCAAGCAATAAACTATTGAGATTGAATTCAGAGAGAAAGGCATCTGACCGTGAGGCCGTGTATCTGCCTACGATCAAAATCAGAATGATTTGAAGCGCAACAGATGTCCATGCGCGGACGCGGAACACGTGCTTGATCTTCTGCCAGAGCATGCTGCCATTGCGAATATCTCGAATGGCATTCTTGACTTTGCGGCGGGCAAGTGCAAGCATGCTTAGTCTCCTCTATCCTTGTCCAGGTTCGTGGCCGCCCGCGGACCCACCGGGACAGGACGCCGGGCTTTGAGTCCAAACCCGACTCCACCCACAATCGATTGGACAATCCTCTGTTCGCTCAACTCAGCGCGCGGGATTTCATCGATGATCTGCCCGCGCGACATCACCAGCACACGGTCACATAAGCCGCTCAACTCGATCGGGTCGCTCGATTTGATGATCACACCCGCGCCTTCTGCAGCTTTTGCACGCAGCGCTTCATAAATATCGAAGCGCGCCCCTGCATCCACGCCCTGGGTCGGCTCGTATGCCAGAATGACATTGACGGTTTCGCGCAAATGAGGGCGGGTCAGAGAGACTTTCTGCTGATTGCCTCCGGAAAGAAATTGCACGGGCTGTTCCAATGAGGGCGTGCGCACCTTCAGACGAGCGACCAGCTCTTTCACGGTGTTCCGTTCACGACCTCGATTCACAAAACCCAGCCGGCTGAATTTATCGAGCACCTGGATGGTGGCGTTGTTACGGACCCCGAGCACCGGGAATAGAGCTTCGTGTTTGCGATCGCCAGCCAGAAGAAGGATACCAGCATTCACAGCGTCCGCCGGCGAGATCAGGTTCAGCTCATGCCCATCGCACATGACCAGCCCGGCTTTTGGCGGGATCTGGCCCGAGAGGCATTTGAAAAACTCGCCCTGTCCATTGCCTTCCGCGCCCGCCAGACCGACGATCTCACCGCATTTGAGCGTGAGATTGATCGGCCCGAACAACGGGCCCTGAAATCCTGTCAGCATCAGCAGGCTGGTCGCTCTTTCTGCACTCTCCAGCGGTGGCGGAAAAGCAGCCTGGAACGGCCGCCCTATCATGAGCGAGACCAGCGCGGGCTCCGACATATCCGAAGCAACGTACGTGCCCTGGCTGCGCCCATCGCGCAAAACGGTGATGCGATCTGCAACGGTGAGCACCTCGGGTAAACGATGACTGACGTAAACAATCCCCACGCCGCGTTCTGCGCAAGAGCGAATCGTGCGATGCAGCAAATCCACTTCATCGGGACCGAGGGCTGTTGTCGGTTCATCGAGCAGGAGCACTTTCGGGTCACCCATGAGTGCCTTGACGACCTCAAAGAGCTGGCGCTGCGCGAGGGTCAGATACCCGGTCGGCGCGTTGGGGAACAGATCCAACTCGTATTCCGCCAGCATGTCTGTCGCCCATTTTTTCATCTGCCAGTACGGCGGACGTCGCTTGGGTGGCGCGGCTAAATACAGATTTTCTTTCACCGATAGAGCCAAAACCTGTGAATTGTCCTGATACGCCATCCCCAGGCCGAGACGGCGGGCCTCGGCCGGGGAATCTTTTCGAAGGCGGCGGCCCCCGATCAGGATCACGCCCTGATCAGGTTCCACAAACCCGCTGGCAATCCCAAGCAGCGTGGACTTGCCCGAACCATTTTCACCGACGACCGCGTGGATCTCACCTGCCCGGCAATCGAGACTGACGCCGGACAGGGCTTGCACAGTTCCGTATTGCTTGGAGATATGCTGAAGTTCGAGGACAAGCTCGTGTTCAGAATTCATCATGGTAAAAGATTTCTTCGGGATGACCTAAAGTTTGCATGTCACCCTGAACGAAGTGAAGGGTCTCCAGTGGTCTTGAGCCTTTCGGCTCAAGACCACTGGGATTCTTCGCTCCTTACAGTCGCTCAGAATAACATGATCATTCTACTGTCCCATCACCTGGAAGATGGGGATCGGGATCAACGAGGAGAGCGATGCTTCCTGCGGCATATCCGGGTTACAGGTGTTCTCATCCACCTGGCGCATCACAGTCGGGATGATGATGCCCTCTGCTGGAAGCTCATATCCTTTCAGGGCCATCATGCCTGCCGTAAGCGCAATGCGCGACTGGTAGTTGCCGCCCGAGGCGTAGAAGATCTTGAAATTCGGGTTGTTGATCCGCTGCCACTCGCAGAACAGACTCACCTCATCGGTGCGGAGCGTCAGCACGATATCCAGGGGGAGCCCGGCAGCTTCGTAGGCGCGTACGCCGCCCATGAACGAGTCAGCGGCCTCGTAGCTGTAGCCCTTGATATCCGGGTGGCTGCTGATGAAACCGGAGACGGCCTGCAACGTGCCTTCGCGTGTCCAGTTGGTATCTGCGCGGCCCACAAGTTCCAGATCAGGGCTGAGCTCGGGCTCTTCGCAGGATTGCCAGTACGCGGATAGTGCGTTGCCCGGCGTGCCGCCCAGGAAGGCCACCTTACCGCTGCCCACTTCCTCATTCAGCGTTTGGGCGAAGAGCTGTCCGAGCAGGCATACATCTTCTGCTACAAAGGTGGCGTAATCAGTACCTGGCTCACCAATCTTGCCATAGGAGTGGGTAATGTAGAGGATGTCGCGTTCGGTTGCTTCACGGATAGCCGGGAGCAGCGCATCACCGGCATCTGGGAAACCGACAATGATGTCCACATCCTGCGCGATCAGGCTGCGGATGTCGGAGATGGCTTTTTGTGTATCGAGCGCAGCGGTCGTGTAAATGATCCGGCCGATCTCCGGATACGTCAGCGCCTGCAGGATGAACTCCATGTGAGTAGCCTGTCGCCAGAAGTTCTCACCGAAGCCATCTGCCAGAGCGACCGTGATGTCACCGCCCGTGCCCGTATCGCAGATCTTCTCCCGCCAACATTTGATAGCCAATTCCTGGCGAGCTTCATCCACAGGCAGCCCGGCGCGATACATGGCCGCCAGGGCGATTTCAGGAATTCCCTCGGTAGTACCGATGGATTGGGTCAACACGGCGGGGTCGGGGTCATATCGTTCTCCATACTGATCCAGGCCTTCCTCACCCGTCTGCGGAACTCCCTCTTCTGTGGCCGGCGCTTCGGTTGCCGCAGGAGCATCGGTCGTGGCAGGCTCCTCGGTCGCGGGAGCCGCTGGCTCCTGTGTCGCAGGAGCACCACCGCAAGCGGTGAGGACCAGCATGAAAACGATCGTCAGGTGGACTAACAGTAAACGTTTCATTATTTCTTCTCCTTTTCGTTGGTCAACATATAAAAATTTTCTGTTCAGCAATTCTTCTCTCGGCTGTGACATCTGATAATTCGATCACGAAGCCTCAGACCCTCCTTTCTTTGGAACCACATCTGGCTTTTTAAATCTGGATACACCCATAAGTACATTCTCGATCGCTGTAACAATGCGGTCACCGGAGATGACCATGCCGCCGACAATCGCAATCCCGAAGACTACGAATTGCAGCGCCGTGGGAAGCCCGAGCACCCGCAGCATCTGGTTCAATAAGGTCAGGAAGAACGCGGCCGCCCAGGTAGAAATCGGGTTGGCCAGGCCGCCAGAGAGGGAAGCGCCGCCAATCACTACGGCTGCAATCGGACCCAACAGATAGGGAACTCCTAAAATCAGGCTTGGGCTCCTGAGAAAGCCGGCCAGTAGCACGCCATTCAAACCGTATAAGAAGGCTGCCGCCATATAAGCAAAAATCACATACCCATTGACACGTAATCCAAGAATCCAGGCCGCCGTAGGATTGGCTCCCACGGATTGAAATTTGCGGCCCAGTTCCGTATACCGGAATATCAAAACGAGGAGGAGCGCAACACCGATTGCCGTCCACTCGAGATTTGTGAGGCCGAGTAAAGGAGAGGTGATCCATCTGGAAAAACTCAGCGGCACGGATGCCTCGTTCGCCACGTTTTCGGCATAGGCCAACGTTGCCCCGTAGACGATCTGACCGATCGCCAGCGTCACGATCAGCGGATTCAGTTTGAATACACCGACCAGGATACCCGAGGTCAGCCCGACGAGCAGCGAGACTCCCAATGCCGTCACCAGGGCGAGCGGTAGCTTTTCGTCAGAGGCGCCTGCTACGCCGACCGCCACCAAAGCAGCCAGAGTCATCGTCCCGGGAATGGATAGATCGATCCCGCCGGTCATCACCACCAGCATCTGACCCAGCGCCGCCAGCGCCAGGAAAGACGTGAGCGGCATCACGGTTGTGAGAGAAATACGCGTCAGGGTCTCCGGGGCGATCCAAAGCGCAGTGATGAGCAACAGGCCAATGGCGATCCATACGGAGAGATACCGCGATGAAATGACGATGGATGTCAAAAGGGAAGATTGGGTTCGATTGTTCATCGCATGTCCTATAGCTCCGGCAGTGGGAAGCCTGATTGGGCAATCACGTAATCGCGCGATGCGTAGGCCCGTTGGCGCAGATTGTCCAGGTCGACATTCAACAATTTCCCGTTGCGCTTCAGCGCTTTACCCGCCACAAAGACCGAGTCGACGTTGCTCGTGTCCATGCCCCAGACCACGGCGCCAATCGGATCATTGACGGGAAGGATGTTCGGCCGGTCTGTGCTCAACAAAATAAGATCCGCTTCTTTACCCGGGGTGAGTGTGCCGGTCTTGTGAGCCAGACCATTGGCACGCGCGCCTTCGATCGTGGCGCATTCGATCACATCGCGCGAAGTCATGAACGGCGGCAGGTTCCGTTTGCCTACCAGCTTACGCTCGAAGATCATCGCATGCTGCAGGGAGTGCAGGGTGCGCATCTGCGTGAACATCTCGTTGGGCATGTTCGTCTCTGCATCCACGCTGAGGCTCGGGCGCAGACCGTGATTGAGGAACCGCTGCACGGGTGGCATTCCATAGCCCAGCGTCATCTCAGAGATCAAAGAGAGGGATACGGTCCCGCCTGTGTCTACGATCATCTTGATCTCCTCGTCGCTCAAGGTCGTGCAATGGATGTACGTCGTGTCGTCCCTGAGCAGGCCGGCCTTTCCCAACTCCAGCAGCTTGCATAACTTGCCCGCACTGCCCACCCCCGCATGGACACTGATGCGCGCATCCAGTTCGCGAGCAAGTTCCCAGTGTGCCTTTGTCGTTTCGAGCGAGGTGAATTCCGGTCCCGGCGCGGCGAGACCGAATGTCAACAACTGATCCTTTGAAGCAAAATATTGCTTCGCGATCTCCCGGATCCAATCCTCCTGATGCGCGTCCGACTCCTTCCACCACGGATAGCCGTAGGCAAACACCGCGCGCATGCCTGATTCTTGCAGGGCTTTGATCACCGCATCCCCATGCTCCCGCGTTGCCTGAATGTGTGACCAGTCGAGGATGGTGGTGATCCCCGCGTCGATGGCGCCATACAGGCCGACCAGGTTGCCGGTGTAGGCATCCTCCGGGCGATAGACCGGAGCAAGCTTCTTGAGAACAACGTCGAGATAACCCCCATCGCCCTCCAGGGCAAAGTCTGTGCCGAGGTTGCGCAAGATGCCTTCCCACACGTGACGGTGCGTATCGATAAAGCCGGGCATGACGATCATGTCCGTGGCATCGATCGCCTCGGCGTCTGCATCGGCTGCATTCAGCTTCGGGCCGACAGCTGCGATCTTTGTCCCCTCGATCAGCACATCGGCGCGGTGGAAGTTGCCGATCTTCTTATCGAGGGTCAGGACAATTCCGTTCTGGATCAGGATGCGGTTAGACGTCACCATTTTCTCTCAGGCCGTTGGCTCGTTCGCGGCATATTGCGTCCAGTCTCTTTCGAAGCGAAACACTTCTTTTACCGGGGGAAGCGGAGCTTGAGTCTCGATCCAACGCACGGGTTCTGAGCCCGCATTCGCAAAACTGTGAATACAGCCAACTCCAGTCCAGATGACATCGCCCGGGCCGAGATCATAGCTCTCACCGTCAGCGGTAGCATGCACGCGTCCACTTACAATGAAATAGGATTCTTCAAACGTATGATCGTGCAGATCGATCTTTGCTCCCGGCTGGTACTGGATCAAGAACAGAGATTGATGGACCGCGCCGAAGGAACGGTCCACGAACATCTTGATCGCTACACCCGTTGTGGGGTTGAAGCCTTCCATCTCAGACGGTCCGCCGGGACGCGGCAGCTGCGATTCATCGAAGTAACCCAGCATGGATGAGTCCGCACTGGATGGCATTCCTTGCGAGGACAGTTCTCCGCCGACGAAGAATGTGTCGCGGCCATAATCCAGTGGGCGCGGCTGCGGCGCCTGCATCTCCAGCCAGCGCGCAGGCCCTTCGCCCGCGTTTCTCCATCCGTGCGAAAGGCCGGTGCTGATCAGCCCGAAATTTCCCGGACCCAACTGGTAAGCGCTGTCGCCAATTTGAAGGACCAGGCTTCCCTCCAAAATGTAAAAGCTTTCTTCGAACGAATGCAGGTGAGGCTGAATGATTCCATTGGCATCCAGGTAGCAGATCCCGGTGCCCATATGAACTGAGCCCATGGCGCGATCCACGTAGGTGGCGCGCCGGAAACCTGAGCTCGCCTGTCGATAAAGCTCAGGGGTTCCTGCCAGCGATGAATCGATTCGTGAGACAAAATGCATATCAGCCTCGACTATTTCATCATGCGCCCGCCGTCAACGCGCAGGTTGACACCGGTCACACCGCGATTTTCAAGAAGAAAGACCGCTGCATGTGTTACATCTTCAATCGTGACAAGTCGTCCCAGGGCAGTCCTTGATATCAAGTTATCGATGACCTCTCTGGGTTTACTCAACCAGGCAGGCGTATCTCCTACCTGACCAGGATGGATGGCGTTGACACGAACAGGCGAAAGCTCTAACGCTAATGAGTTAATTAAGGTAGAGACGCCGCCATTGACGGTGGTAATGGTGGTCGAGCCGGGATAGGGCTGATTGCGCGCCAACCCACCAAAGATGACAATGGAAGCATCTTCGCGCATTTTCGGCGCGAGCACGTGGATGCATTCGGTATAGCCGACGAGTTTCAACGTGACCAGTTTGATCGCTTCGTCAATGTTATATTCACGGACTTTGTTTTCATCGCGGTGAAGCGCCACCAGCGCAAGATGCTGGACGTCCTCCACGTCTGCCAGGGCACCGGCAATGCTGTGCGGATCCGCGAGATCAACAGCCAGACCGGTGCAATTCTTTCCAAGCTCACTTGCAGTTGCCTGTGCACGGCCGAGATCACGGCTGGTCACAACGACCGGATAGCCTTCATCGACATAATGCCGCGCCAGATCTTTCCCAAGCTCACAGGTGCCGCCCACCACAACGACTGTACCGGGCTTATCCATGGGGATGCTCTCCTTTGCCTAATTTCTCTTCCAGATATTTCCAATCTCGTCGAAAGCGATACGAGTGACGGCGCGGGGGCTGCGGCGCCTGCGTCTCCAGCCAGCGGACAATGCCATCGGTCGCATTGCGGAACTCGTGAATGCAACCGACTCCCGCCCAGGCGCAATCCCCGGGCTTGAGGTGATATTTCTGGCCGTCGAACCAGCCGTACACTTCCCCTTCCAATATAAAATACGTTTCCTCCAGCGGATGATCGTGCGCGCCTGCCACACCTGCAGGTTCATATTGCACCATGAACATCGTGGATAACTGCGCGCCGAGGTCGCTATCCACCATCATCTTGACGGTGATGCCGCTATAGACCAGCAGGGCTGTTCGCATACTTGCTGAGACAGCCAACGTATCCTGTGTTTGTTTCTTGGCTTCCATATTTTCGGGAGAGATATGGCCAAAGGAGCGTGTGCGCGGGTCACGCGCATCGATCAGGATGGAATCGGTCCGCGGCAGTGCATCCACGGGATAAACATCGCCGTCGCCGTCAAGGCGGGGTTGGGGCGCGAGCATTTCCGCCCAGCGCACCCGGACATTTCCGTCGTTTCTGAAAGCGTGTGGTGAAGACACGTGGATCACGCCGTAATCGCCCGGCTGAAGAGAATACGTCCCATCGCCGGTCTGGCAGATGAGATTGCCTTCGAGGATATAGATACTTTCCTCGAACGTGTGGATGTGTGCATCGACCGTTCCACCGGGATCGAGCTCACAGATGCTGAACTCCTGGTGAACGGAACCTGCCTCACCATCGACAATGCACCAGCGGCGAAAACCTTTGCTCAGCGCTTCAAATGCCTTTGGCACTTGAAAGTCTTCCTGATCAGCCGTGCGGACGATGTGTCTTGAGGGCATTGTGTCTCCTGTAAATCCTTGATCTCAAAATCAGTTCAACAATTGCAAAGGCTCTTCGATCAAATCTGCGAGCGCTTGCAGGAACTCTGCACCGCGCGCGCCATCGACAACGCGGTGATCGCAGGATAAAGTGAGCGTCATCATGGGTTGAACAGCGGGCTGCCCGTTGAGCGGGACCACACGATCGGCAATGCGGCTTACGGCAAGGATCGCAGCCTGCGGAGGATTGACAATCGCGTTGAAGGCATCCACGCCGTACATGCCGAGATTGCTGATGGTGAATGTGCCGCCGCTGAGGTCGTCGAGGGGCAGTCTGCCGGCCTGAGCTCTTGAGACAATTTCCTTGCGCCGCGCGGCAAGCTGAGCGAGAGTCAATTCATCGGCATGATGAATAACAGGGACCATTAATCCATCTTCAATGGCAACAGCCAGACCGATGTTGATCTCCGGATTGAGGACGATGGCATCGTTTAGCCAGGAGGCATTCAGGCGCGGATACTTGCGTAATGCGGCAGCGGTCAATTTGACCAGCAGATCGGTGTAAGTGATTTTCTCCTCTGCATGCTTTTGTATCTTTTCGCGCCAGGTGACCAGGCGAGAAACATTGACATCGCGCATCAAGTAGAAGTGCGGGATGGTCGTCCACGCCTGAGAGAGGCGCTCGACCATGACGCGCCAGATTCGCGACATAGGTAATTGGTCATTGGTAATTGGAAAACGCGATGTCTCGACAGGCTCAGAGTGTTGGATCAGAGACTGGAGATTAGAGACCAGGATTGCGCCGTTGGGGCCGGTGCCAGTAATGGTTGTGAGATCAATTCCCTGTTCCTTTGCCAGGCGGCGGGCTTTGGGTGAGGCAAGGACACGTAAGGTAGTCACAGGTTTATTTTGATTCCCAATGTAGGCGAGCACATCCTCTTTGCGGATCTGTCCGCCTTGTGGCTTGATCTTGGCGATGTCGATATTGTGCTCCGCTGCTAGACGCGCAGCAATAGGAGTAGCACTCACTCGTGTAGAGACAGGCTCGTTTGAAGCAGTTACGCGGCCGGACGGCGCGGCTGCCACGGCTCTCTCCCGATGTTCGTCCCCGGGCGCAAGGATGAGCGCGATCCGCTGCCCGACGGGAACAACATCGCCGGGCTGGGCCGTGATACCAGACAGGATTCCACTGGCAGGCGCTTCGATCTCGACCGTCGCCTTGTCGGTTTCGATCTCCATCAGCGGCTCACCTTTTGTCACCTGATCTCCTGCGCTTTTGAGCCACTGGATCAGTGTGCCGGTTTCCTGCGCCATACCCAGAGCGGGCATGATTACATCTTTCGCCAAGTGTGATCTCCGTTATTCCGGTCTCAAATTCCCTTTGCCGTCCGTACGTTGCTCAGCCGGGACGGGCTCGTCGGGCAAGCCTGCGCCGCCATAATCCACACCGGTGTAATCGATGTTCCGGTGGGATTGCGTCTCGCGCGTTTCCGAAAGAGGCCCGGTCGCGGTGTAGTACTTCTTACCAACCACCATCAGCTGCTCCGCCGGGAATCGCGTAATAACTTCGCATCCATCTTTCGTCACAACCAGCTGCTCTTCGATACGAGCCGCAGACCAACCATCCGTGGCGGGCCAGTAGGTCTCGAGCGCGAAGACCATTCCTTCTTTAATCTCTTCCGGGCTGTCGAAGGAAACCAGACGGCTAAACACGGGCTTCTCCCAGATGGCGAGCCCCACCCCATGACCATACTGCAGCGCAAAGGCCAACTCTTCATTCGCCACGCCGAACTCCTGCGCCTTGGGCCAAAGCTTTACAACTTCGGCAGTGGTCACGCCCGGCTTGATGGCATCAATGGCAACGTCCAGATAATAGCGGCATCGTTTGTACGCATCCACCTGGGCCTGTGAAGCACTGCCGACTGCGAGCGTGCGATAATAACAGGTGCGATAGCCGTTGAAGCTGTGCAGGATGTCATAGAACGCCAGGTCGCCCGGGCGAAGTAAGCGATCGCTGAAAATATGCGGATGCGGGTTGCAGCGCTCGCCCGAGATTGCGTTGACTCCCTCCACATGTTCCGAGCCCAGGCTATATAACACCTGATTGACCAGTGCCACGCATTCATTCTCCCGGATGCCCGGACGCATGAAGCGATAGAGTTCATCATAAGCAGCGTCAACCATGGAGCAGGCCATCGAAAGCAGGGTGATCTCATCCTGCGTCTTGATCACGCGCGCTTCCTGCATCAACTGCTGGCCGTCGACCACAGTGATCCCTTCCTTCTGCAAGGCAAACAGGACCGGCAGCTCGATCACATCTACGCCGAGAGGTTCTTTGTGCAGGCCGCGCTCCTCGAGCTCGATGCGGATCTTGCGCGCAACATCTTCAGCCCGATGGGCGCCGGGCGGCATGGCGCCGCGCAGAGTAGAGATGCCCGCCCGGGAATATCCATCCTTGAACCAGGAACAATACATTTGATGATGCTTGGCCGCGATCCCGAAGTCCCAGTTAATGGGCTCGTCGTTTTGCGGGAGGAGACAAAAACGCCCGAGCTTGTCGATCGCCCAGGTGCCAATCGTTGTATTCGTGATGTAGCGGATGTTGTTCATATCGAAGCACAGTAACGCGCCGATCTCTGATTTCTGTAGCTCGGCCCTGATGCGCGCCAGGCGCTCGACTCGTAAACGATCGAAATGGACGCGCTCTTCCCAGTCGACGGCCATGGTTCCAAATGTTCTAATTGGCATATCTCCTCCAGTAAATAAGGTAGACAGGTATACAGGTAAACACGTAGTCAGGTCACATGTTTGTATGCTTGTCTACGCTTTTCCACACAGCATCTTCGCCATCTCGAACACCCCATTTGCATTCGGGATGGTCAGGTCTTCCAGGGCAGGCGAGAAGGGAATGGGAACATTCATCGCGCCCATACGCTTGACGGGTGCATCCAGGTAATAAAACGCGCCATCCGCAATGACGGAGGCTAACTCGGCAGTAACACCATATTGTTCGTAGCCTTCATCGATCACAATGGCGCGGCTGGTCTTCTTTACGGATTCAATGAGTGTTTCTTTATCAAGCGGGACCAACGTGCGTGGGTCAACGACTTCCGCGCTGATGCCGATGTCTTCGAGTAATTTCGCAGCTTCCAGCGCAACGTACACCATGCTGCTGGTTGCCACCAATGTGATATCTGTGCCCTCACGTTTTACATCTGCGACACCCAGTGGAATCGTGTATTCCTCCGCGGGTACCGGTCCTTTGACCGTCTTGTACATCATCTTGTCTTCGAGAATCACCACCGGGTTGTCATCGCGGATCGCGCTCTTCATTAATCCCTTGGCATCGTACGGTGTGGACGGCACAACGACTTTGAGTCCGGGAATGTGGCTGTACCAGGCATGCAGCGATTGCGAATGCTGCGCCGCAGAACGGCGGCCCGCGCCCATGGTGGTGCGCAAGACCATCGGGACTTTGAGCTTTCCCCCGGACATATAGTGGATTTTGGCAGCTTGATTCGCGACCTGGTCCATGATTAACCCGCTGAAATCACCAAACATGATATCTACGATGGGCCGCATTCCCGTCATCGCCGCGCCGACCGCGAGACCGGTAAAGCCAGGTTCCGAGATCGGCGTATCGAGCACGCGCTCTTTGCCAAACTCTTCGACGAGCCCGTTGAGCACCTTGAACGTAGTCCCGGCTTCGGCAATATCTTCGCCCAGCATGAACACGGTCGGGTCACGGCGTAGTTCCTCTGCCAGGGCTTCCTTGATGGCATCGCCAAAGGTCAGTTCGCGTCCGTTCGTCTCAGACGTAGACATGCTTGCTCACCTCTTCAGGTGCCGGGAACGGCGCGTTCAAGGCGTACTCCACGGCCGTTTCCACCTCGCGCTGGACGTGGGTCTCGATCTGCTCGAAGATCCCGGCATCGGCCAGGTTATTTTCGATCAGCCAGCTGGAAAGGATCTTGAGCGGATCTCGTTCGCTTCTCCACTTCATTTCTTCATCTTTGGAGCGGTAATATTCGCGGCTGATGTCGCCAACATGATGTCCGAGATATCGGTAGGTATGACAAAGCAGGAATGCAGGACCTTCACCATTGCGCGCCCGCTCCACCAGCCTGCGAGCCGTCTCGTTGACCTCGCGCACGTTCTGCCCATTCACTTCCACGGTCAACAGTCCGAAAGCTTCGGCGCGGGCTTTCATACTCCCGGCTGTGGACTCGGAGTAATGAGTGTATTCGTTATACAAATTGTTCTCACAAACATAAATAACCGGCAGCTTCCACAGTTGCGCCATGTTCATCGACTCATAGATCAACCCCTGTCCTAGCGCGCCTTCGCCGAAAAAGCAGACAGCCACGCGTCCATTGCCCAATCGCTTGCTTGCAAAGGCCGCGCCAGTTGCTATCGCTGAGCTGCCACCTACGATCGCATTCGCGCCAAGGTTTCCGGTATCCTGATCGGCGATGTGCATCGAGCCGCCCTTGCCGCGACAGTAACCGGGTTCCTTGCCAAGCAATTCGCAAAACATTTTGTCAATTGAGGCGCCCTTTGCAAGACAATGGCCATGCCCGCGGTGGGTGCTGGTGATGTAATCCTCTCTCTTCAGTGCCTCACACACGCCGACGGCAATCGCCTCTTCCCCGATGTACAGATGTGCCAACCCGGGCATCTTCGCGCCCTGATACAGCTCATTGACCTGTTCCTCGAACGCGCGGATTTTGAACATCTGCTCGTACATGTGCAGCCATTGTTCACGATCCACATTGCTCGCTCTGGATTCTGTTAGGCTCACATCGGTCATTTCAGGCCTCACTCCTTACTGACAGTTGTTCCACAACCCTGTAGAGAACAGCAAAATCCTCATCACCTAGTCCCATCTCCACAGCTTTTGCCAGCATTTCTTTGGCAAGCTCCACCGTTCGCAACGAGACGCCGAGCTCTTCGCCCACTTCCAGGGCAATATCCAGATCCTTTTGCATCATGGCCGCACTGAACCAGACTTCGTCTGGCATTTTCAACATGAACGGACCGCGATACTTCATCGCCGTGGAGGCGGCAACGCTGTTGAGCAACGCGTCAAGCGCGGCGGCGCGTGGAATGCCGCTCCGCTCGGCAAGCAAGACACCCTCATAAAGTGCGATGAGTTGGATGGGCAGATTGAGGTTGATGGCAATCTTGGTTGCCATAGCCTGCCCGTTCTCACCGGCATGAATAATTTTCTGACTGAGTGTTTCAAAAATGGGACGGACTCTTTCCAGTGCTTCTACATCGCCCCCGACATAAATAATAAGCGTACCGCCCTCCACCGCGCTGACACTCCCCGATACGGGCGCCTCCAACATCCGGGCGCCGGTAGCAGCCACACGTCCCGCGAGGTCGCGGATGAGACGCGGGCTGACGGTGCTCATATCTACGTAAACCTTGCTGGCGGAGAGTCCCGCCAGGATCCCATCCTGTCCCTCGGTAATGGATGACAAAGCCGCCGTATCCGTGACCATGCTCAACGTGATATCGGCGGCCTGCGCGACTTCCCGAGGGGAAGCCTTCCACTGCATCCCGGCTTTGATCAATGGCTCGGCTTTGACACGCGTCCGGTTGTAGCCAGAGACTTGATGTCCTGCAGCAAGCAAACGCTTTACGATTCGGCTACCCATCAGACCCAAGCCAACAAAACCGAGATTCGCCATTAAAAGATGCTCCCGAATTCAATTCTTGGTAGAGGGAATTAAGTTTGGATGAACGGATTATAATGAAATGATGGGGTTTGTCAATATATACTGAACATACAACCGATTTTTTAAGAAATAATGAACACTTTTGTCTTGATTTGTTTATGGGGATTGAATATAATCCAATTGTTCACAAACTACACTTGGTTTCTCACAGGATAGAATGCCTGATACAAATCCACAACACGCACGTGCGATCGGTGAAAAGCTTCGAACAGTCCGGCAGGAACGGGATATGAGCCTGCGCGAGTTGGCCAGCAAAGCCGACGTCAGCGCCAGCATGCTTAGCCAGATCGAAACCGGCAAGGTCTTCCCCTCTGTGCGATCGCTCTACACGATTGCGACTGCGCTGGGCGTCTCCGTAGATTATTTTTTTCCTGAGCAGGTGGCTGAGCGCATTCCCCCTAATGGATCGGGCTCGAATACCCAGCACGCTATGACAGCGAGCGAGCTGCGCGATGCCTCATTAAACGGTACGGCAACGCTTGACAAAGAATTTGATCCTCCGACACACTCCGCTTCACCCGTTGTGCATGCCATTTCGCGCCCTACCATCGAACTCAACGGCGGCGTGACCTGGTCGCGCCTGACCGCTCTGGCTGAGCGTGGCGCCGAGTTTTTAGAGATTACCTATGCCCCCGGTGCCATGTCGGGAGCCCATATGTCGCACCATGAAGGTCGTGAATTTGGACTGATCCTGGAGGGAGAGCTGGTCGTTGAGCTGGGATTCGAATCGTACACATTGCACGAAGGGGACAGTATTGTGTTCGAGTCAACGGTTCCACATCGCCTGGTCAACAAGAGCGAGCAGACCATGCGCGCGGTCTGGGTGGTCTTAAGTCAGACTTAACTCATCGGAGATTGCTGTCGTTCTTATTTCTACCTCTGCTTCTACAGGATGCGCGGTTCGGATGATCTATCACAAGCGGTGGATGCAGGGCGTTGATAGGCAAACGAAGACAACATGTGTATAATCCCCGTTAACTTAATGTCATAGCCTCATTAAATGGATCTGTACAGATCCGGCCCCCGTCATCATTACATCATAATACTCACATCATGTTTGGCTCGGTTGGATGAGGAGCAAACCCTACTAACCATGCTTGCACACAACTGGTGGCTCATTGCCGTTCTCATCGGCAACCTCGCAAAATGTGAATCCATCCCACGCACGTTTCGGATGCGCTCAAATGATTTTTATCCTGAGGAGCGCCCGATCCACCGAGTCACAGTGGTCGGCTTTCAGTCGCCTTTCGATCTCACCCTGTTTGGTGCAGGCAAAGTCACATACAAGGAAAAGGAGAGATACTGATGCTTGAGGAGTTATTAGGGCTTGGACTTGACGTGGCAGATGTGAGCGCCGCGCAAATGGCGCTCCGCACGGTTCTCATCTACGCTTCCACATTGGCCATCGTGCGAGTGGGAAGCAAACGCTTTCTGAGCCAGGCGACCGCGTTCGATGCGATCGTTGCCATTATGCTGGGTTCCATCATGAGCCGCGCAATTAATGGCTCGGCTCCGTTCCTGCCAACGGTGATGGCGGGCATAATCCTGGTCGGACTTCACTGGCTCATCGCAGCCATTGCCTATTACTCTGATACGTTCGGTAATCTCGTAAAAGGCCACCCGGTCTTACTGATCGAAGATGGAGAAATTCAGCAAAAAGCGATGCGGCAATCCAGCCTGTCTTCACAGGACCTTGCAGAAGCCTTGCGACTGGGCAGCAAAGTGACGGATCCACAGCGCGTACAGCTGGCCTATCTGGAGCGCAACGGCGGCATCAGTGTAATTCCACGTAAGCCCGAACCGCGCGTCGTCAATGTATCTGTTCAGGATGGAGTCGAGACCGTACGCATCGAGTTGCTCTGACAGACGCGCAGACATGGCATGGCTGGTTGGGCAGCGTCCGGAAACAGCGGGGAAAAGCGATGCGCAGGAGAATACTGTGCGCGAAGGAACATCAACCTAACGAAATTGGAGGAGCTCGCATGATCAACTGGAATGAATATCATGACCGCGTTCGCAAAGGGATTGCCGAAATTGGGCGCGCCAACCCGGATATTGTCCGCGGCTACCGCACGCTTGGTGAGGCAGGGAAAAAAAGCGATTTGCTTGGTGCGAAGGTGCGTGAGCTGATCGCGCTGGCAGTGGCAGTCACCGTGCAGTGTGATGGCTGCATCGTTGTCCACACGGAGGCAGCACTGAAGAACGGCGCGACAGAACAGGAGATTCTCGAAGCGCTGAGCGTGGCGGTGAATGTCAAGGCCGGGTCCGCGCTCATTTATTCCACTCGTGCCCTCGACGCGCTCAAAACAAAGATGGAGCAGCCATCCGGGGAAGATGTTTGATCTGAGATAGAGAAGCTGCGTGAAGAAGGATGTGTCTGCTGTCCCATCTATATCTCAACCGGTGAGAGGTTCTCTCCGGGATCTATTCTCGATTTTTCTCAAAGCCGGACGGGACTCCATGGGGATTGTCCTTCAGGTGCTCCCCTCATAGCGTGGAAAGAACGCTTGCAAAACGGATACAAACAAACTCAGATTTTGATAAACGTAGAAAGGTTAAAAAATGACCGGATATCACACAGATATTGAAAAGAAAAGCCTGGAGAATGACTACTTTCGCGAGGTCCTGTTCACGGGGCCGCACAGCCAGCTCGTCGTGATGGCATTGAATCCGGGCGAAGACATCGGCCAGGAGACGCATCCAGACACGGACCAGTTCATCCGGGTGGAGGCCGGGCAGGGGAAGGCCATTCTGGATGGGCAGGAATACGAACTGGCAGATGGGTCCGCGCTCGTCATCCCCGCCGGGACGGAACATAATGTCATCAACACATCCTCCACAGAGCCACTAAAGCTATACACCGTCTATACCCCGCCCGAGCATCCGGATGGCACCATTCATAAGACAAAGGCGGAAGCCGATGCTTATGAACACGATCACCGCCACTAGATGTCTATTGTTAATAGTTGTAAGAAAGGAAGGCAATCATGACCACAATTGCAATCAACGGTTTGGGAAGAATCGGACGTGCTGCATTAAAAATCATCCTGGATACACCGGAATTAGAGCTCGTCGCAGTCAATGATATTGTTCCGATTGAAAACATCGTTTACCTGCTAAAGTACGATACTGTGTACGGGCGATATGAAAAGACAATTAAGAATGATGACGAAAACCTGATCATCGCCGGTAAGCCGTGCCGATATTTTAGTGAAAAGGATCCAGCCCGTCTTCCCTGGGAGAGCCTGGGAGTGGATATTGTTCTGGAGTGTACAGGTGTGTTTACGAAAAGGGAGGACCTTGAAAAACATATTCAAGCAGGAGCCAAGTATGTCATTCTCTCCGCGCCGGCGAAGAGTGATGATATTGTCACGGTTGTGCATGGGGTCAATACAATGGATGGGGACACGCGTATCATCGCCTGTGCAAGCTGCACCACCAACTGTATTACGCCGGTAGTGGAGATTATCGGCCGGAGGATCGGCATCAAGAAAGCCATCATGACAACTGTCCACGCATACACAGCCTCGCAGGCGATTGTCGACAGCCAGAGCAAGCGCTTCGAAAGAGGCCGGGCAGGCGCCGCTAACTTTGTCCCAACAACCACGGGCGCCGCTAAAGCGACAGCAAAAGCTCTCCCCCAGTTAGAAAATCTATTCGATGGTATCGCCGTACGCGGTCCGGTTGCCGTTGGCTCCCTCGCAGATATTGTCTTAGTCGCGGAGAGAAAGACTTCGGTAGAAGAGATCAACCAGATCTTTATGGAAGAAGCTGCCAGTGAACGCTACCGAGACATTATAGGCGTTACGGAAGATCCGATTGTTTCTTCGGATATCATCAAAGATCCGCGCGCATCTATCATCGATTTGGGGATGACCAGAGTTGTCGATGGCGATTTGATAAAGATCCTAAGCTGGTATGACAACGAATGGGGCTTTACCAATCAGATGGTGAGGGAAGCTCAGCAACTGGCTCGAGCAACGGAACCCGTGAGCTAGCAAGTAATAGACGCTTCGAATGAGGACTCGAAATCAGCAGGAAAGGAGATTCATATGACGATGTCAGTTCACGGCATCCACCACGTGACTTGCATTGCCGGCAATGCGCAGGAGAATCTGGATTTCTATGTGGCACTCTTGGGCATGCGCCTGGTGAAAAGGAGTGTCAATCAAGACGATCCGGGTACCTATCATTTGTTCTACGCGGACCGCGTCGGAAATCCCGGAACCGACTTCACGTTCTTCCCCTGGTCGAACATGGAGCCCGGTCGTCTGGGGATTGGATTGACGGTAGAAACGTCCTTTGCCGTTCCACGCGGTAGCCTTCCGTACTGGCAGGAAAGATTGGATGAGTTCGGCGTGCAACATGGCATGCTGGAGAGTCGCTTTGGCGAAGCAACCTTGCCGTTTCAAGATCTACATGGCCTCCAATTGGCACTCGTCGAAACAGCCGATGACCGTCAGTTTGTCCCCTGGGAAAACAGCCCGGTTCCAGCAGAGTGCCAGCTGCAAGGCATGCATGCTGTCCGGCTCTGGGAGAGGCAATTGGGTCCGACAGAGACCGTTCTGACCCAGCTTATGGGTTTTAATCACCTCGGAGCTGAAGATGGATGGCAACGTTACGGCGTCGAAGGAGGTCAGTCTGGCAAGCTGATCGAGATCAAAGAGCTGCCTGAGGAACGCCGCGGCCAATGGGGAACCGGGTCAGTACACCATGTTGCCTGGCGCGTGAACGATTCGGAGGAACAAATGGCGTTGCGGGAGATATTGATCAGAGCCGGGTTGCGCCCCACGCCGCAGATCGACCGGTTCTGGTTCCAGTCGGTCTACTACAAAGAACCCGGAGGAGTCCTCTTCGAGCTGGCGACAGATGGCCCCGGCTTCGACCGTGATGAGGATATGGAACATCTGGGCGAGCAACTGATCCTGCCGCCCTGGCTCGAGACACAGCGGGAGGAGATCGAGGCAGCACTGCCCTCGTTGGAGTTACCGGGTGGTTCCCTTCCCAAACCGCGGAACGGCTGAGTGCTTGATCCCGAGACATCAATTACTAAATCAAGGAAATGCATCTGTGTATGCATTCCAAAACTTGTTTCTGATATTTCGTGGCGAGTGCTCAGCGGCGGGTTTAGGGCTTTTGTGTGTCGTCACAAAAGCCACATGAGCAGGGATATATATATGCCCACCCAACGCCAAGGCCAGTGAGTGTGGAAGACGACAGGCGGGATTCTGCAATTGCTCGATGATGGCAAGCAATTCGTGCTCGCGGACAATGAGAGGAGTGAGGAGAAGAGGCAGGCCTAGCAACTCGGCGATCTGACGCGAGGGACAGTGTCCATTTGCTTTGATCTTGAAGATCAACGAAACCGAACAGCCCACGCGTTGGGCAAGTTCCTGCTGTGTCAAATCAAGAGACTTGGGCCTGCGCCTGCCCCAGTTCCCAAATAAATAGTCCACGGTTTGTATAGAGTTGAGTGACTAAAACTCGGTAAGAATGGCGCAAATTTACTAGAAGCCAACAGAGCCATACAGGTTCTAGTAATCCAAGCTCAACCTGTGTTCATCTCCCTGCCAACCCCTGTCCCATCCTCACTCTCCACAAAGGCCCGCACCAGCGCCGCTAGCTGTGCCGGATGACTGAAATTCGACACATGCCCCGCCTCCGTAATCATGGCAACCCGGCCTTGCGGCAACAGCCCCGCCACCCGGCCGAGCCACCACCTGGGCACGATCCGATCCTGTCCGCCCCCCACCACCAATGATGGCACCTCCACCCGCGGTAGCCACGGCTCCAGCCGGCACTGTTGTAGGCTTCTCAGCGTCAACACCGAGCGTCTCAAGCCAGCCTTCAAGAAATCTTGGAACATAATCGGCCACAGCGACTTTGGTTCGCGCACGAAGTCGTTCAACGCACGCGTTATTAACCGCAACGTGTGGCGCCCGCCCGGATCGCCCACCGGGGACACGAATATGGTTCCCGCCGTACGCTCCCCGTAGTGGCTCGCGACCACCGCGACCGTATGGCCGCCCAGTGAATTTCCTAGCAGATATGCCCGTTCCAATCCTATTGCATCCATCCATGCTCTCACTGTCTCCGCCATCTCCGCTATGTCCAGCACCCGCCGCGGCTTTTCGCTGGCCCCAAAACCCGGTAAATCAGGTACGTACACCGTGAAGTCGTCTAAAAGTTCCGCTGCAGTTGGCAGAAGGTAATTACCCGAAACTATCAGCCCGTGGACCAGCACCAGCGAATGCGGCCCCTTGCCCGCCGCCCGGTAATGCATTCGCCGGCCATTTACCATAACCCAATGGCTGGGCAGCGATGCCAGCCAGCTCTGTTCGTGCCTCATTGCCATTTTCCACCCCAAACAAGTCTTTTCAGCGAAACGGAATCGTATCGCGGCTTAATCATCTTCTGCCAGGAAATCAAGCAAGAGCTCATTGAAACGTTGCGGCCGATCCCACATCGGGTTGTGGCCTGCTCCCTCCACGCAAACAAAACAGGCCCTTGCCAGCCGCTCTGCCAGCTCCCGCCCTAATTCTGGATCCAGCAGCGCGTCCTTTTCACCCCAGATTACCATCGTCTCTGCCTGCACTGCCCCCAACCGGCTGGACAAATCCGCGCTCAGCACTTCCCGCGTCGCCTGCCACATCGTGCGGGGTCCCGCCCGTAGTGCGTCACGCACCAGCACCGGTAAAAAACTCAGGCGCATGTAGCGCACTGCCCGTGCCAGGTCCAGCGCGTGCCCCACCAACCCGGGACCGATCGGCAAAACCAGCGCGTCCACCAACACCAGGCGCCGCACCACCTCCGGCGCCGTCGCGGCCACTTCCGTCGCAATATAGCCGCCCATCGAATGCCCCACCAGGTGGGCCTGCGCTATCCCCGTCGCCTTCAGCCACTCCGTCAACCAGCCCCCGGCCTCCCGCAGTACTAAGCGCTGTCCTCGGCTGCGCCCGAAGCCTATCAAATCCACGTTGTACACCCGATATCGCTGCGCCAGCGCCGGTACGTTATATGCCCACCAGCGCCCTGACCCCGACAGCCCGTGAATCAAAACCACCGCCGGTCCCTCTCCGGCCACCTCGTAATGGACTCGCAGCGGACCCACCTTCGCCAGCCGCTGCACTGTTTCTACCTGCTCGATCATTCGCTCCTTCTTCGGCGCACAGCTGCCTGGTTCACGCAGGCAACCTGCCCCGGTTGCATTCCAAGGTCAATGGAAAAGGGTCTGCCTATCGGCAGGCCCTTTTGAAAGTGGCAATACCTGTTTGGTGGAAAACGCCTTAAATTCATCCTCAGTTTACCTCCTCGCCTGTTCAGACGGGCTTTCATAACGCTCAAACGCCTTTTGCAAATTGCCTAGAACCTCAGCCGAAACATCGAAGAGCGCTTTCACTTGTGGCTGATCGATCTTATTAAGATCGTCGCGCAGTTGGGTGATCATATCTTTGTTTTGGGTGTGATAGCGTAGATCATCTTCTAATATCCATTCCCCTGTTCTCTAAACTACGAGACAATGATCCTGGTCGTATCAGGATCATTGTCATCTTAACATTCCGTTTTCCATACAAACATAGGGAAAAACCCTACCTAATCACTCTTGCAGGGTCATGCGCGCTGTCGGAGACCTTCTTTACTTATAGAATACAAAGCGGACAACAACACGCCCGTGAATACTGGGAACGAATGGATTATTAACATTCACTCCCTTGTTGATCAGGCGTTTGTTAGATGCAACAACAACTATTCAACACCCGCCAGATCCGCAATCGTGCGCTAATTTCAAAATACGATGATACGCCCGCGCTGACAAGTTAAGCTAGCTCATGCACAGCACGATGTCGTCGCCTGCATGAGGCTTTGAGCATCTTCTGGCAGCTTGCAAAATTGGCGAATTTCCCCAATGCGCATGTCGGCGTTGCAAACGATATTCGAGTATCCGAATTTCGAAGGCTCGAATATCGTTTTGTTTGAATGTCCCGCGCAGCTTGTACACGCGCACGAATGGATGCAGAGGTCTCTCCTACTCGGTCGTCACTCAACTTATCGTAATCTACGCTGGGAACTTCGATATGTATATCAATCCTATCGAGGATAGGGCCTGGTATACGTTTTTGATACTTGGTAACAACAGCAGGCGCACACGTACAGGCTTTTTGTGTATCACCCCCATGGCCAGATGGGCAGGGATGTACACAATTGAACAGATTTTTCTTGTTCAATGACGAACCGGAAAATAGTTTTGACAACCAACCTTGCTCAAGAACAACAAAACAAGTTCAATACGTGGAGATCATACCCCTTTGAGGAGTAAACCAAATGCACGATGACTATCACTTTTGATCGTCATCGTGCATTTGGATGTTTGTTATTGCATTACCGTATTTATGAAATGACAAGTATATTGTCAACAAGCCTGTTCACTGGTGATGATAGACATCCCATTTCATATAGGTGGAGAATGCCTCTGTCAATGCCGATGAAACATGGCTCATGGTCATCGCAACATGATGTTCGAAACCATTCTTGCACAAGTATGCCAAGAGTTGTTGTAGGTTTGGCGTGTAAACCACCGCGCGATGACCAAAGGTATCCAAAGGATCGTCGGTTAATTCTCCCTCACCCGTATAAGCACGAATGATACCTTGGGTGTCGTCAGTGCTCACGCGTGCATAAGTCATGGGGCCGGCAACCGCACGCCCTGCCATGGCTCCGTACGTATTTTCTTCGCCCAGGGTAGTGCCCAAGATTGGAGCGGTCTTGATCTCGATCTCGGGGATGAAGGATTTCGCCCAGTTACCACAGTGGAACAATACACAACGGTCAGGATCATCCGCGTAATTATTGTTCCAATCCACCAATGCGCCGGGAGAATTGGATGCCAGCTGCAGGGCGTACATCGAGACTACGCCGGTGATATCGGTTTCACAGGCAGAGGGCATGAGCTGGTTGCTCATCATGCTCATCAAAGTGCAGGCATTAATGCCATAATTCTTTTGAATGGATGTCCAGCACTGGAGAGCAGTCGCTTGTAAATCGTTAGCCTGCATCCAATCTGAAATAACAACTCCTAACTTAGCCATTCGAATCAACGCCGGCGAAGGAACAGTATCATGTTTCGCGTACGCGTGGATCTCTTCCAGCTTGGCTTTCACGCGCCGTGCATCATCAGGTAGGCGTGCTGAGTCACCCAGGATCTCAGACAAATCCACGGTTGTGACAGTAATCCCAGTCGCCTGTAATATCTTCTCACTGTAGCGGACCGTGTTGAACGCACCAGGACGAGCACCAATGGCACCCAGGCGAGCAGTGCGCAACCCCTTAACCACCCGACAGACACTCACAAATTTACCCAGATCCTGTTTGAAGGATTTTGACAGTGGTCTGCTGGTATGAAGACTTGTCAGCGAGAAGTCAAATCCGTATTGGCGTAAGTTATTGCAAACTGAAATCTTGCCACAGAAGGCATCTCGCCGGCGCTCAACATTAAAAGCCTCCAAGGCATCAGGATATGCCTGTATGAGAATGGGAACGTTCAGTCCAGAGAGTTTGACAGTGTCAGCCACACCTTTTTCATCGCCAAAATTGGGCAAAACGACTAGAATGCCAACAATACGCTCACGGTTGGCTTTGAATAATTCAGCGCAGGCTCTGGCGTGGTTATAAGTTTCCACGGAACCAAGTTTCGTCTCCTGCTCTCCCAGCATCACAGCCTCGATGTCCATTTCCTTAAACAGAGCCAGGATATCCTGGCGCGCTTCGCTAACCAAGTGGTCGGGGAAAAAGTCTCGATTGCCGAAAATAACGCCCAGGGTCGTGTTCATGGTTTTGCTCCTTACTTGATGAAGTATCCTCAAAATTACAGTACTATAATTTGAACCCCCACGCCCCAGCCACTAAGATAACATTAGCAAATGGTGTAAATTCGGCGGTACGGATGATGGCTTTCGTTGAACCTGTCAGCTTCTTAAACTCGAGATGCGGCAGTGTTTCGATGGGTACATCTCCAAGCAGTTTCTTGATGCCATCATAGATATGAGGGCTTTTGGTCAAAATGTCTTCAGAAACGTAGGCTCTCTCGACGAACATTTCGCAGAGTACAACCTCAAGCGTTTCCAAAAAACCCGGGACTCCAGGTTTGAGCGCAAGATCGATGCGCTGAGTTGTATCCGGGACAGGCAGACCCGCATCCGCAACAGTCAACATGTCTGAGTGTTCGAGGTGGGCAATCACGCTAGAAATCGGCGCGTTGATGATTCCGATTTTCTTCATTATGATTTGTTCCTTGCACGTATAATTGCAGGGACACCTTTGCATGATTCTGGTAGCGAACCCGGTTCCATGTGCCAGGTGTCCCCTTTGGAGGTGGCTGGACGGTTTGTAGACCGCCCGCCACCTCCTCTAGTATTACATCAATACAGCAACAACATCTAAGCTACAAAGCAGCTATGGACAACTAGTCTCGCCGTTGGGAGCAAACTGGGTATATTGGCAGGCATTTTCAGGAGTAAGCAGGACCATATCGATGGACTGCTTTTCGGGCTTGCCGGTTTCGCCAGTGCGGATATACTGGTCTGCCTGAATAGCAGCCTGGATCGCCATTTCAGCAACGGGCTGTAGCGCGCCTGCATCAATCGCGCCATTCACGATGGACTCGTTGACATCGTCGGAGCCATCGAAGCCAACCACGACCACGTCGTCCATGCCGGCGGCTTCGAGAGCGGCCTGGGCACCCAACGCCATGGTGTCGTTGCCGCAGATCACGCCCTTGACATCAGGATGCTGCTGGAGCAGGCTTTCCATCACTTCGAAGGCTTCGTCCTGCGACCAGTTGGCTGTCTGCTGGGCAACCATTTCCATGTCGGGCAGTGCGTCGAGCACATCATGGTAACCCTGCGAGCGTACGTGGGCATTGGTGTCGGTATCGCGGCCAGTGAGCTCGATGTACTTGCCTTCTTCACCCATCAGGCGGGCAAATTCTTCTGCCACCAGGGTCGCACCCTGATAATTATTGGAGACGATCTGCGAAACAGCCACACCTTCCTGCGTAATTTCACGGTCGACCAGGAAAGAGGGAATTCCCGCATCTTTAGCTTTTTGGATCGCGGCAAT
>DATHTL010000164.1:0-7160 GCA_035463255.1 Anaerolineales bacterium
CGTTGTTTGTGTGCATCGGTCCGATCACAGAAAACGCGGCGCGTGAGGCAGGCTTGTCCAACGTGGTAACTGCCAAAGAATACACCACGGAAGGTCTAATTGAGGTCATCAGCAATTTGGAGGTCTCATGACATTGCTTGATATCGATAGGCGGAATGCATCGCCAGTCGCCAGTCGCCAGTCTCTTATCTCTCGTCCCAGGCGGTTGCGCGCAACTCCTGCCTTACGCGCCATGATCCGCGAGACTGAACTCAACGCGCGCGATTTCATTTATCCGTTGTTTGTGCGACATGGACAGGGTCGCAGTGAGATCCGTTCGATGCCCGGCGTGTACCAGTTGTCGGTGGAAGAAGCGGTCCGGGAGGCAGAAACAGCCATGAAAGTGGGTGTGAACGCCGTCATGTTGTTTGGCATCCCACAGACCAAAGATCCGATCGGGCTGGAAAACTTTGCAGAAGATGGGATTGTCCAGCAGGCTATCCGCGCGATCAAGAGGGAAGTCCCTGAGATAGTCGTGGTGACGGATGTTTGTCTCTGTGAATACACCGATCATGGACACTGCGGAATTTTGAATGCTCGGAATCCAAAGTCTCCAGACTTTGGAATTTCAACGTCAGGAGACGTTGGACTCCTGCATCCCAACTTGCCCGAAGGATATGTGCTCAATGACCCGACGCTGGATGTGCTGGCAAAAGTCGCACTCTCGCATGCAGAATGCGGCGCAGATATCGTCGCCCCGAGCGGCATGATGGATGGAATGGTGGGCGCAATTCGCAGCGCGCTTGATGACGCCGGGTATGAGAATTTGCCAATCCTTTCATACGCTGTGAAATATGCCTCATCGTTCTATGGTCCGTTCCGCGAGGCTGCGGAAGGCGCGCCAAAGTTTGGTGACCGGAAGTCACATCAAATGGATCCTGCCAACATGCGCGAGGCGCTCCGTGAAGCGGCCCTGGATGCGGAAGAAGGCGCGGATATGTTGATGGTAAAACCTGCGCTTGCATATCTGGATGTGATTCGCGTCGTGAAAGATGCATACCCGGAACTGCCGATGGCGGCCTATAATGTCAGCGGTGAATACGCGATGATCAAGGCAGCCGCGGCAAACGGTTGGATCGATGAAGCGAAGGTTACGCTTGAAACGCTGACCGCGATGAAACGAGCGGGTGCAGATTTGATTCTCACCTATCATGCAGTAGAAGCAGCAAATTGGCTAAAGTAAACCCGATATTTGATATTCGATCATCGAAGTTCGAATTATCAAATATCGCCTTAATGGAGACATCATGACAACCTCACATCTCACCCAGAGAGCCGCCAGTGAGCGCAGCCTGCACGACCAGCGCATGGAAGTCGCGGACTTTAGCCAATCACCGTTCACCATCGCCTGGGAGGTGACGCGTGCTTGCGCGTTCGCGTGCGTCCACTGCCGCGCCGATGCGCAACACCGCGCGGACCCGCGCGAGCTGAACACCGAAGAGTCGCTGCAGCTGATCGATCGCATTAAGGAATTTGGAAATCCAATCTTGATCTTTACGGGCGGCGACCCCATGATGCGCAAGGATCTGTTTGCGTTGATCTCATATGCCACGCAAAAAGGCTTGCGTTGTTCCCTCACGCCGACGGCGACTGCCTTGCCTACCCCCGAGAGATTAGAAAAAGCACGCGAGGCAGGCATCCGGCGAATTGCTCTCAGCCTCGATGCTCCCACCGCGGAGGCGCACGATGCCTTTCGCCAGGTGCCGGGCTCGTGGCAGCGCACGATGAACATTCTGCGTAACGCGCAATCGGCCGGGCTGAGCGCACAGGTTAACACAACTGTGTCTACCTACAACATCAATCTGCTTTCCGATATGGTCCCTTTCATTCAGGAAGTTGGCGCGGTGCAGTGGTCGGTGTTCTTCCTGGTCCCCACGGGGCGCGCTCAGATGGATTGGATGATCTCGCCCGAAGAGCATGAACGCGTTTTCCACTGGCTGTATGAACTCTCCAAGATCGCCCCGTTCGACATCAAAGCGACCGCCGCGCCCATGTACCGGCGCGTGGCCATCGAGCGACGGAAAGCGGAGCAGGGAAACGGCGCGCCTGTTACATTTCAGGGCGCGGGCTTTCAATATGCAGATGGATTGAACCGCCCGACGCGCGGCGTCAACGATGGCAATGGCTTCTTGTTTATCTCGCACATTGGAGAGATTCAGCCATCCGGGTTCCTACCCATCACAGCAGGAAATGTTCGTACCGACGACGTAGTGGAGGTGTATCGCCACTCGCAACTATTCAACGAGCTGCGCAACCCGGATCTGATTAAGGGTCGCTGCGGCATCTGTGAATATCGCGATGTTTGCGGCGGCCAGCGGGGACGAGCCTATGGTATTACCGGTGATTACCTGGAGACCGATCCGGCTTGTTCTTATATTCCAAAGGGAGTTTAATGGTGACTTCAAACGAAGAGATGCAACACAAAACGCTCAATCACTACTCCTTGATTTCGTTCAAGGAGTCGTATTGGTCTTTACCCACAAAAGAGCGCGAAAATTTTCACCGAGGCTGGTTACATGGCTTGTGTGCCGCCGCGCAGAAAGTGGATATTTTTCAGGCAACGGAACCAGGCATTGACCTGATCGTCTGGTCCGCGCTGACGACGGATGATAAAGATGATGCAGCCCGATTCTTCGCGAGTTATGCTGCTGCCAATAACCCGTATCGGCATTTGATCGAACTAAAAGATTCGCTGTGGGGATTTACACGCCCTTCGCAGTACTCGAAAGCGCGCTCGAAGCAGGAAATCGATCCCTTTGCCGAAACTCGCAAGCCATATTTGATCATCTATCCTTTCAGTAAGACGACCGAATGGTATTTGATGAGCCGTGAGGCGCGCCAGGGCATGATGAACGAGCACATTCGCATTGGCAAGCAGTATGAGGATATCAGCCAGTTATTGCTTTACTCCTTTGGACTGCAGAACCAGGAATTTGTGGTGGTCTATGAGACCGAAGACCTGGCTCGGTTTTCTGACCTGGTAAACGAACTGCGTGACACCGAGGCGCGTCGTTTCACATTGAAAGACACACCACTCCATACCGCCATCTATCATCCCGCCGAGGAGACTTTGAGCTTATGGAAATGAACGATCGCTTCCTGCGAGCCTGTCATCGCGAGGCAGTGGATGTGACCCCGGTCTGGTTTATGCGTCAGGCAGGGCGCTACATGGCTGAATACCGTGCCATTCGCGAGAAATACTCACTGCTTGAAATTTGTTACCAGCCCGAGCTTGCCGCTGAAGTCACATTACAGCCCATCCGTGCCCTTGGCGTGGACGCGGCGATTCTATTCGCGGATATTCTCCTGCCCGTTATCCCGCTTGGGTTGGGGCTTGAATTCGCCAAAGGCGAGGGTCCGATCATTGCCAGGCCCGTGCGAACGCTGGAAGATGTGCAGGCGATGAAACCTGTCCATTCCGAGACGGATCTGGGCTACGTGATGGAAGCGATCCGAATCCTGCGCGGGGAGCTGAATGGCATTCCACTCATTGGCTTTTGTGGCGCGCCCTTTACGGTTGGTTCTTATATGATCGAAGGCGGCTCATCACGTGAATTCCTCAAGACAAAAACGATGATGTATTCCGCGCCCGAGGTCTGGCATGCGCTGATGGACAGGCTTTCCGCTGTCCTTGCCGAGTATCTCGTGGCGCAGATTCGTGCGGGGGCACAGGCCGTCCAGGTCTTCGACTCGTGGGTGGGCGCGCTTAGCCCACAGGATTATGAGACCTTTGTGCTGCCGTATTCGCAACGCGTTTTGGCAGCGGCTAAAGCCGAAAACGTCCCGGTGATCCATTTTGGAACGAACACTACAACTCTTCTACCATTGATGAAGCGCGCCGGCGGAGATGTCATCGGCCTCGACTGGCGCATTCCGCTTGATGATGGCTGGGCGCTACTTGGGCACGATAGCGCTGTTCAGGGCAACCTGGATCCCACGCTTCTCTTTGCGCCTTTGCCCGAGCTCAAGAAGCGCGTTCATGATATTTTGCGCCGCGCCCAAGGTCGCCCCGGGCATATCTTCAATCTGGGACATGGCATTCTGCAGCATACGCCGGTCGAGAATGTCAAAGCGGTTGTTGATTTAGTGCATGAGTATTCTCCCACTCGGGCTGAGCGGAGCGGCATTAGAGTTTGATCATGGAACTTAATGCCATTGGGTTGGTTGCCGCAGCAAGTACTTTCATAGGCGTTTGGTTCGGACATGTGGCCGTGCGCAAGATTGAATCCATCTCGCCGACAATCTGGCTACCTACGCTGACATTTGCCACCGTTGGCATCTTATGCGGATGGGCCTCACTTTCCACTTCAAACCTTTTCCTTTCAACCGCCATGGGAATCCTCGGTTTCACCTTCCTCTGGGATGCACTCGAATTCACCCGTCAGCAGAACCGCATCAAGAAAGGACACGCGCCGGCGAACCCTAGCAACCCACGCCACACACGTCTGATGCAGGAATACAAAACTGCAACCACGCTCGATCTGCTGAAGCGCGATCCGATCGGTAAGCCAGTTTCACACAACGAAGCAATCCAACTCATCACCGAGCACGAATTACTATTTACCGATTACCAATGAATTATTTCGGTCTTTCTCTTGGCTTTATCACTCTCTTCATCATCGGCCTTGGTTTCTTCTGGGTCATCCGTGGCGAGCGCTACTTCGGATACCTCTGGTGGCCGTACGTGATGGGTTTTGGTATTTTGCTGATTGTTGATTCCCTGTTTGTCCCCAACCTATGGATATCAGCTTTGCTCGGTGTATTTGGGGCCTCGCTGGTCTGGGGCGCCACAGAATTGAAGGAACAGGCAATTCGTGCGGAGGTGGGCTGGTATCCATTCCATGCGCAAAAAATCCTTCCGCCGTTTGCAAAACTTATTGAGAAATGGAAAGCACCTCATCTATGATCGGCTTACTGGTAATGGCGTACGGTGGTCCAGATAACCTGGATGAAGTTGAGCCCTATCTGATGGACGTGCGCGGCTACCGTGACACCGCGCCCGAGATTGTTCACGAAGTGCGCGAGCGTTACCGTGAGATCGGTGGGCGCTCACCAATTCTGGAACGCACGCAGGCACAGGCCGATGCAATTCAGTCCGCATTGGACCCACATGGGCATGATTTCAAAGTTTTTGTTGGCATGCGCCACTGGCATCCGTTTATCCAAGATACATTGGCAGAGATGCGGGCGCAGGGCATTGAGCGGATGGTGGGGTTGGTGATGGCGCCGCATTATTCGCGTATGAGCATCCAGGCGTACTTCAAAAAGATCGATGATGCAGACCCGGGCATGCAGGTCGCTCGCATCCATGACTGGCATCTCCTGCCTGAATATCTTGATGCACTTGCCGATCGTGTCCGAGCCGCACTCGAACGATTTCCAGAGTCTGTGCGTGCAGATGTACCAGTGATCTTTACTGCGCACAGTCTGCCCCAACGCATTCTTGAGTGGGGTGATCCATATCCAATGCAGTTGCTTGCCACCACCGATGCGCTTATGGAGCGGCTTGGTCCTCGGCCTTACGAGTTTGCCTATCAATCTGCCGCCATCTCGAATGAGCCCTGGCTTGGACCGGATGCCTCTGAAGTGATGGAGCGTTATGCTGCAGAGGGCAAGCAGCATATCTTGATCTGTCCCATTGGCTTTGTGTGTGAGCACGTGGAAATTCTTTACGATATCGACGTTGTGTATCAGAAACTGGCAAAGGATCTTGGTGTTCAGCTTGAGCGCATCGTAATGCTCAACGACTCGCCTGAGATGATGCGCGGTCTGGCGAGATTGGTGCGTGAAACGGCCCAGGAAGCAGGCTGGTTATGAAACGTATCGTTGTGATCGGCGGCGGTATTGCCGGGCTCTCGGCTGCATACTATGCCAACAAACTCGCGGATACTCAGGTAACCCTCATCGAAGCATCCGATCGTTGGGGCGGCAAGATCACCACGGATCGCATCCCGTTTGATGACGGGCAATTCATCATCGAAGGCGGCCCCGATACCTTCCTCGCGACCAAACCCTGGGGCGTGGCACTGTCCAAGGAGCTGGGTCTGGGCGACCGACTACATGGGACAAACCCGCACAAGAAAAACACCTATGTCTTGAATCGTAATCGCCTGCTGCCTCTCCCGGATGGGCTGGCGATGATGATCCCCACGAACATCCAGGCGATCCTCAAATCGCGATTGGTTTCGTGGTTCAGCAAAGCGCGCATGGGGTTGGATTTCGTTCTCCCGCCCAAGTCTGTCAATGGCGATGAAAGCCTGGGCACCTTTGTCAGCCGGCGGCTCGGACGTGAAGCCTACGAGAATCTCATCGAGCCGTTGATGTCCGGAATCTATGCGGGGGATGGCGATCAGCTTTCGCTCGCATCCACGTTTCCTTATCTGCGTGATCTCGAGCTCAAATATGGCTCACTCGCACGCGGCGCGCTCCAGATGCGAGCGCAGTCAAACGGTAAAGCTGTTCAAGGCTCACGATCTGCTTTTCTGACTCCAACAACTGGTCTCGCAGAGATTGTGGAGAAACTGATTGAGCAGCTGACCTCAAACGGCGCGGATCTTAAACTCAACACCAAAGCCCTACGAATTACCGATGACCAATTGCCTCATACAGTGGAACTGGAAACCGGTGAAACCATCAAAGCCGACGCGGTGATCCTGGCTACTCCGGCCTTTGTCAGTGGACAACTCCTAATTTCCCTCGACCCGTTGCTTGCCTCCGAATTACAGAGTATTCCCTACGCCTCGACCGCGACCGTTTCCCTTGCGTATCGTCAAAGTGACATCCCGCGCGATCTGGATGGATACGGTTACGTGATTCCGCGTCGCGAGGGACGTAAAGCCCTCGCCTGCACCTGGACCTCCACAAAATTCCCTCATCGTGCCCCTGATGGATTTGCCCTCATACGAGTCTTTGTCGGTCGCGCCGGGCAAGACATTCCTTGGAATGAAAAGGATCTGCTCGAGCTGGCAAAAGAAGAATTAAACCTGACGCTGGGGGTCACGGCTGATCCGCTTCTGCACCGTGTCTTTATGTGGGATAAAGCCATGCCCCAATACAATCTTGGGCATCCCGATGTACTTAAACGCATCGATGCCGCGCTGGAGAATCATCCGGGTTTGGCA
>DATHTL010000165.1:0-10037 GCA_035463255.1 Anaerolineales bacterium
GTTGCTGTCGTGGATACAGGCGTGCAATTGGATCACCCCGCGCTCGGTGCGCACATGACATTGGTGCAAGCCGATTTCGTGGATGGCGATGGCATTGCCAACGACGAACCCAACGGGGTTGACGACGATCGCGATCGTCAAATCGACGAATCCACGGGGCACGGCACGCATGTCGCAGGGATCGCTCTGCTGGTCGCGCCGGACGCCTCGATCATGCCTGTGCGTGTATTGGATTCGGATGGTTCTGGAAATATTTTTGCTGTGGCTGAAGGAATCCTCTTCGCCGTGGAAAATGGGGCACAGGTAATCAACCTGAGCCTAGGAACCACCGAAGAATCCGACTTGTTGGAGGATGTAATCGAAGAGGCGGCTGAAGATGGGGTGTTGGTCATCGCCGCAGCTGGCAATCTCGGCTCAAGACAGGAGACATATCCGGCTGCTGACGAATGCGCTCTGGCCATTACCTCGGTCGGCCCAACCGATGTGAAATCGAGGTTTGCCAATTATGGCAGCTGGGTAGACCTTGCCGCGCCGGGCGAGTCAATTTACAGTGCCTTTCCAGTCGATGGCTATGCCTGGTGGAGTGGCACCTCGATGGCTGCACCCTTCGCAACGGGTCAGGCGGCGTTGCTGCTTGGCTATGATCGATCGCTTGATCTTGAGGACGTTGCCGATCTGATGGGTGGCACGGCTCAATCCCTCGACTCTGCCAATTCCCGATTGACGAGCCGCAACTGGCTTGGCGCGGGAAAGATCAATGTTTTGTCCAGCCTGCAGACGCTTGCAGCGGGCGTGATCCCGGACTCAATGGAGCTGCTTGATGATGATTGTGAAGATGATTGAGCACAGGGCTGTCTTCGTCGCCTGGATAAGAAACGACCGTGCCGCATGGCACGGTCGTTGGTTTTTACGCTCCATCATGCATCCATTCTATCTCGCTGTCGTCCTGCGATTGCCAGCTCATGTATTTTTTGGGGTTCGAAGCCTCTTTTACTTAATATGAATCATCTGCCAAAGCCTGATTGCTTGCGTCACACTAATAATGCTAATTCACCTGGGTTCTGGACAGAAATCATGATGAGAATAACACAAGCCCCTGCGGACAGTAATATCCCTGAATATGGATACGATCTACATTGCTTGATCGAACAAATCTGGTATGAGCTCGACGAGCAGGTATCCCGGGATCGAATTCGTGAGATAGCGATCAGGGTGGCAAACATATTCGTTAACGCCACCGTAACGACGCATATTCCGCTCTTTGTCCATCACCTGACTCGCGAATGGCTCAAGGGTGAAATGAAAGGCCACCATGCAAAGATATCAGATCCTCTGCAGCCATGCCCGGTCAGCGCCATGCTGGCAAACATGAATGAACGGAGCTCCTAGAGATGTGCTCTGTCGGTACAGAACAGCATTTTGGAAACTGCAAGTGGTGCGTCATGTTTGACCCGAAATCATGTCTTAATAAGTGAGATGCAGACCATGCGGACGGATACTCTCCCGATTAGATCTGGCATTACCCTGGACAAGCAAGCCCTATCCGAAATCTACGAACGTTACAGCCCGGATATATTTCGCTACGCTTATCGTCTGCTGGATGACAGCGACCTTGCCGAGGACTGCGTCTCCGAGACCTTTCATCGCTTTCTGCTCGCTGTGCGCGGAGGCACTTCTTTCGAAAACGTGCGTGCCTATCTGTACCGGATTGCCCACAATTGGATCACCGACTACTACCGCCGGCACCCGCTTCCACCGCTTTCTCTGGAAGAAGATCTGCATTCCGATCCGGATGGCAATCCTCCACAGGTGGTTGCGCAAAAGCTGGATCGGCAACGCGTCCGTGCCGCTCTTCTCTGCCTGCCACCGGAGCAGAGACAGGTCATCGAGTTACGGTTTATAGAGAATTGGTCTCATGCAGATGTGGCGGAAGCGCTCGGAAGAAGTGTGGAGGCAACTCGAGCCCTGCAATATCGCGCGGTGGAAGCGCTGCGCCAGATCCTCTCGGAGTGATCGAGTCTGAAACATTGTCATGAATGAAATACTAAATATTAAGATGCTCGACTCATATTTGCAAAAACTTCTCCAGGCTTATGGAGCGACGCCCGGGCGCGACCCCGAAGCCGCGCGTCGCACACAGGCAGGTTTCCTAGAGGATCTGGCCAGGATTTTTGTCGAGCCGTCCACCGCTGGTCCGGCTGCTGGAGAGATTCCTCGCAAACCTTCCACGTCTGCATTTCGATGGAATGGTCATAGCCCATCCCTTGGAAGGCGCACGATCTCGTACGCATTGATCGCACTGGTGGTCTTTGGTGTCTTCCTCTTTGGTGGAGTGGGCATGACTGCCTACGCCGCGAGCTACTCTCTTCCGGGAGATCCCTTGTATGCATTCAAGACTGTAACCGAAAATGTACAGGCAGGCTGGGCTCCCGACCCGGCAGCACAGGCGCATCTTTATCTGAGCTTTGCAGGGCGGCGCCTGATTGAGATTCAGGCTTTGGCGAGAGAAGGTCGCTTTGCAGATCTTGAGCAGGGCACAACTGAATTCGAAAAAGCTGTGCAAAAGACTCTCGTTGCTGTTGACAACGTATCCAGGGTCCAGCCCGCAAAAGCCCTCGCACTAAGAGTGGAAATCGCGGCTGTGTTGCGAAGCGATGGTCAAATTCTTACGGAATTGCTCGTGAATATTCCCGGCGAGGCAGAACCAGTTGTGCTGCGCGCCATCCGGGTAGCAATATCTACCGCTGATTCGTTGGATCCGGGCCGCGATGATGGTAGTCTCGGTGGGCAGGCGATTGATACAACTTGCGACGCGGCTGCATCTGCAAGAAGAGATGATCATTGTGGTGGATCATCTCAAGATCCGGGCAGCCCGATCCACCAGACCCCTGAGCCTTCTCCTTCGATCCAATCTGGCAGAGACGATGACAATAATAGCAATAATGGCAGCACGAGTGGGGATAACGACGATAATGATGACGGCGATGATGATGACAACGATGACGACGATTGAACCGCTGTATTGAACACCCACCACTAATGGCTACCTTAAATCCACGATTGTCCTGATCTAGGAAATCAGCTTCTATCGTGAAGTTGATTGACGAGCAAGTATGGAGGAACAGCCTCCCTGTTCCCCACGCGCCGCGCGGAATGTATTTAGGATTTTTAACTCTCTACAGGCTGCAGCCTTAGATAGAGAAAAGGAAGGTGAACCAACAGCTATTAGCGTTCGTTTCACGAAGCCGATAGGGATGGGCGGCAGCACACAGGCTGAAACCCGAGACACCAGTTATGAATGAGAGCCCGACAGACGTGTCGGAGTCTAGGGCTTAGACCCCCCGGCCGCCATTCGTGTCGACCTCATACGAAATATCGGTAGTGTTGCAGATATAGATAAGGAGTTGATCATGAATCGCTTGATGAAAATGAGCCTGTCGATCCTTGTGGCTTTTGCCTTCCTGTTGTCGGCAAATTCTGTCGCCCTGGCGGAGGAATTTACCTGCCGGGGTTCGCTCGGAGCTATAACAGTGGATAATCTGCGCGTGCCGCAGAATGGCAGTTGTAAGCTAAATGGTACGAAGGTCATGGGAACCATCAAGGTTGAGAACGGAGCTTCACTAACTGCCAGCAAGATTGCGGTGGTTGGAAATATCCAGGCAGAAGGTGCAAAATCTGTCAGTGTATCCGGTTCTACGGTTGGCGGCAGTATTCAGATCGTGCAAGGCGCCGCGGCGAAGATCTATAAGGTGGCCGTGAAGGGCGATATCCTTTTTGACTCGAACAACCGCGCCTTGAGCAGCACCTATAATGATGTTGGAGGAAATGTGCAGGCCTTCCAGAACACGGGCGGCGTGACAGTCTCACACAATACGATTGATGGTAACTTGCAGTGCAAGGAAAATCGTTCTGCACCGAAAGGCGGGAACAACATCGTGCATGGCAACAAAGAGGATCAGTGCGCACGCCTTTAGGTGAATGCGGAGTCAGGTAGGTTAAGTGGCTCGTTGATCTATATGTATTAAAGAAGGGCGCTCGGTCGAACCGGGCGCCCTATCTGATTCTTGTGTTTAATTCTTTTATTATGTGGGGAGCATCATCGTTTTTTGATGGTCCACACCGACCATTGGGTCCAGTATTTCAATTGCGTTTTATCCTGATCGCAACACCTAAGAGACTCTACTTACGCAATAGTAGAGCCTTTAAAAAATATCGGACGGTAACTCCGCCCCATATTGCTGTCGAATTTGTGTTACCGAATTGCTGGCACAGGATCAATTGAGCTTGTCTACAGCCTCCTCAGCTACGCCCGGAAGCAAATGCGAGTACTTTCGTTCAACGTCAAGCAATGCTTCTTGGTCTGATTGATTATTCGGGGATTGTCATAGTTTCTCCTAGAGCCGGGCATGAAAGAACCCAGTCTCCGATGATTTTTTTCATCGGAGACTGGGTTCTTTCTCCGCAGGTCATTTACGTTCTGCAGTTCCGACGGGCTTCGAAATCGCGATTGAGGAACAGATGCCATTATCCCGATCCTTCGTTTGTTCTTTGAAGTATGTCCAAAGGCCAATCAAAACTGATTTATAAATCAGGCATAATAATATATCGTATGATCAGAGTGTCGTTGACCACGGTAATGAAAGATACTCTTCTTCACGATGCGGTACAGCGGGACATCACTACTGCCCGGCGTGCCGCCTTATTTGAAATCCTGTGGAATGAACGTTATATCACGCGAGCCCAACTTATTGCCAGAGTCGAACTTAGGCTAGGCAAAAACTGCTTTGGGAAGCCGGCGTGGGAAGATACATTCTACCGGGCCATGCGTTTCGTAAAGCAGGCACTTGAAGCTGCAGGCTATCGATTGCTGTACAGCCGAAACAAGCAGCAACCTGGCTACTACTTGGAGGGGCAACCGGCCTTGTCATCTGAGATCAAACAAATATTGAAAGGTAGCGCGGCTGAAGTGGACCAGCGTCAGCTCGATATTTACGGCAAGTTATCTTTTGCGGAACGCTTTCACCAGGGGTGTTCCATCAGTGACACCGCGCGCAAGGGAGTGGCTTACCGAATTCGCCAGGAACACCCACGATTATCCGTTGCTGAGGCAAATCGAATGGCATTATAGAGAGCGTATAGCCAATGACTACTAAACCGTTGGACATTGCTGGTTTCCTCAGGTTGGTGATCGATGCACTAAATGCTGCCAAGGTTGAATATCTGATTGGGGGTGTCATCGCCGAATGGGCTTGGGGAGAACCGCGCGCAACTCAGGATTTGGATCTTGTCGTCAAGATCCCGATCAAATCTGTCAACAAGCTGTCGAAGGAACTGGAGGAAAAAGACATGCTCATTCCAGCCGAGATCATCTTGGATACCATCCTGGAAGACCGGGCAGATATCCCGATCAATGCCATCCACATGCACAGCGGGCTCAAAGCTGATCGATATCCAGTGCGAGAGGGGGATGAGCTTCGGCAAAGCGCATTCGAACGCCGGGAGCAGGTGGATTATGGTCCTCCGATTGGGAAGGTCTATATCCATTCACCTGAGGATCTTATTTTGTATAAGCTCATGTACTTTGGGCTAAGCCAACAATCGAAACACTCCCGAGATATCGCGGCGATTCTCAAGTCAAAGAAAGAGGAACTTGATACGAGCTATATCGAGCAGTGGGCAGATCGATTAGGATTGAGTTCGGTCTGGAAAGAAATGCTTTACAACTTTTTTCGAGATCCAGTAAGATGGATAAGGAACGTCGAACATCAAAAAGTGGTATTATTGACGTACTCGGAATTCAATTTTCGACCCAATAGAGCACCGTTTTAAGCTCATCGTAGTCCACATGGTTACCCAAAAAGTTTGACCACATGGTCATGAAAATCACCAAACCATGTGGACTACAGTTCAAGATTTCTGAAACTGGTTCGGGTCCGTGAGGTCGAGAGTTCAAATCTCTCCACCCCGACCGGAGTCCACATGGTTAGCCTAAAAGGCTAACCATGTGGACTTAAATAGGCTGCTATTCAGGGGGCTTGAAACTGCGGTCCACATGGCTCTTATCCGTGAGGTCCGCGTGGGCCCGAAAAAGCAATAGATGCCATATTGTAGCCCTCACGGTTTTGCACTCTTTGGATTAAAGATCGCAAAACTGAGTATTCGGATTTACCCTTACAGTGAAAATCGCGATGCCAAAAGTGTAATCATTGCGGTACAAGAATGAGGGAGTGTTTAGCTGGAGATCTGATCTCTACTGTGTGATTCTAAAGGTTCATCTTCTAACGCTTCCAATACGTCCATTTCGTGCGTTTTTGTTTGGATTTTTTCATTTTTTAGAAGGCTCAATGTCCATTGCGTCCAATATTTCCACTGCGTTTTTTTCTGATTGCAACACTTTTGCAACACCTATAGACTCTATTTGCGCAATAGTAGAGTCTCTTAATTGGAAAAATTGGGTAGAGCTACCGCTCGATTGCTAGACTTTCTTTTGTCCTTCGAATCCTTGGGATAAGGGTCAGACTAACAATGCTGGTTCTCGACACTCCCCATACAATCGCAAAGACGCCGCTAATAACCGCCATCCAACCAACATCTGGTTGGAAAAGAATAACGGTGGAAATATTGGCATCGAATGCAATAGGCAAAGCCACAAGCATTACATAGGCAACGGCAGCGTTCCAGATCAACGGCAAAGCAATATGACGAGCGATTTGCATCGACGTTGGGAGCTGAGCACTCCTGCACCACAAACGAAAGCGGCGGAATGTAGTCACTACGGCTATCATGTGCAATACCGGCATCAACATCACGAGGGCATAGATGATCCGCATATGAGGAAATTCGTATCCCGGAATGACTTCCTGATCGAGCAGCATTCGCAAAACACTGCTCGGAAGTCTTGCTACACGGACACCTAGCATCGGGCTATAGGTGTTCATCGACATCGCAATCGCGATGTGTTTGTGTGGTACCAGGAACATATCGGTCGTATATCCTGGAACTTGCCCATTATGGCGGATCACTTCCAAATCTTGAAAGTGCTGTACTTCCCAGCCCATACCGTAGAAATGGGTGGAGTCCGACATCGGGACAGCCGGGTGATGTAAGGTAGCGATTCCAGTTGAAGACAGCACAGATGCACCTTGATAGCTTCCGTCGTTCAACTGTGCGATCAGATAATGCCCAAAATCCTCCATACTCATATTGAGTTGGCCCGCCGGGAGTGACCCTCGGGAGAAAGGTAGGTTAGGCAAGGCCACAGGTATGCCAAACCAGTTCTGATAACCTACGACGAGCCCATTCTTCTGCGCTTCCGATTTTGAAGTAAAGCTGTTTTGCATATCCAGAGGTTTGAAGATGTGTAGAGCGATGTAATCTTCATAGGATTCGCCACTCACTGCCTGAATGATCATACCTAATGTCACGTAGTTGGCGTTGGAATATTCATAGCGCTCACCAGGTGCCGCACTGAGATCAACTTTCGCCAATGCTCGTACATTGTTTTCAATGGCAGAATCGCTCAAGTCGAAGTTTGAGATTTGCTCCTGCCCAATCGATTGGGGAATACCACTGGTCATATTTAGAAGTTGGCGGACAGTGATCGTCTTCGATGCATCAGCATCTGCAACACGGAACCAGGGCAGGTACGTTTGGACCGGCTCATCTAACTTAATCTTGCCTGCTTCCACCAACTGCATGATGGCAAGTGCGGTGAAAGACTTGCCTGTCGACCCGGTGAAGAAAGGAGTCTGGGGTGTGACTGGGCGGCCGGAGGCATCAGCAACCCCAAATGCTTTCAAATGGACAATTTGATCGCCTTCCACAATGACAAGGGCTGCGCCAGGGACACCAAGTTCCTTCATCTTGGTGGTGATGTATTCATCAACGGCATCAAAGTTGGCAGCCGTAGACTGGGCATAGGCCGGCCTGACTCTTGCGACGGATGATAAGATATCCAGAATCGCTATGGTTAGAAAAATGATCCTTCGAAGCTGGGATGTTATATGCTGCTTCATGATCTCACCTAGTATTTGATTCTGCAGGGACTAGCGAACGAGTTCTACCATCTTCAGGATCGCATCAATGGCAGCCTCTGGTTCGTCATCTTGAATTACGTGGCCACTGTTTTCGGCAAACAAATGCTCACTATTGGAAGATAACTGGAGCAGCTCCGTCTGCCACTCTGGCCAGCCGGGATTGTCGTTTAGTTTGGCCGTCAGGACAATCAGAGGGAGATCAGTAAAGCTCTTCACAGCGGCAGCCTGTGCTGCCGAGTCCGGCAATCCCTTGTATTCGTTAGCAGTCGTTTTGAAGGATTGTGAGCGGCTAAAGAGCGGATAGTAGGCTTCCTCACCAGGTCGAATACTGGAAGCGATTGCAGGCAGCTTTACAACCAACCGTGCTACTCCGACACGCGCTAGCGCAGCTTCTAGGGAAGAGAACAGAGCTAGTTTATTCGACAGCGACTCGGTTACTTGTTTGGGGTTCATCGAATCGACCAGCACTAATCCGGTAACTTCTGAGGCATAGTCGTGGGCAAATATCCGCACGATAAAGCCTCCGAGCGAATGCCCGACCAGGACATAGGGTCCCGGGACATTGGCATTTTGCAGCAGCGTATGGAGCTCCTTAGCGAACTGTGCAGCATCACTTGGAGCCGAGCCTGCATCACTCCATCCCAAGCCAGCTCGATCATACGTACAGACCCGAGTCGTCTTCGCCACTTCTGGCTGTACAACTCCTCCCCATGATGTCGACCAATCTCCCAACCCAGCCACGATCACGACGGTGGGACTGCCAGTGCCGGTGCAGTTTATGTGCAGGCGATGACCGCCGACATCTACTAATTGACCCGGCGGTAGATACACCTTCGCATCAGCAGCTTCCGCCAGAGATTCGTAAATAGCTCCCACCAACGCTAACCCTATAATCAAAAGCAGAACTCGGCCCAGCCAGATTAAAGTTGTGTTCATTCTCTTTCGCTTTCTAGTTGATAATGCTTTCCCGGTCTTTTCTCATTTGGGTAGTATCCATCACTGCAAGGACATACCTGATTTTGTTAAGCGGTGTTATTTCCAATGAGCCATTTCCTTGCTTTTTCGATATCAGTAAACACCTTATCGTTTTGTCCACGATTGACCATGACATTTTCATGAAAAATATAATCATCCCAATCTTTCGCGACTAAATTCGCCCGCCTATAAAGGGATACGTGAATGCCAAAAGAGGTGAATATGGTCTTTATGCGGTCAGGCAATTCGTAAATCTCTAAAATTGATAATTTTCGTGACACCTCAGTTAAGTCAGTGAAAATTAAACGGCAGTCTTTCTCTTTGGCGATTTTCGCGGTTTTAGTAATGATTTCATCGACTTCGCCTGAAGTCATATCTCCCTGCAATTTTGATTCAACAATGTGCAATTCTGAATTGTAAATAATTGTATGAGGCATAGTTTCGATTTATGAGAGGTATTGATAAGTATGTGAGGTCAACCACAATCTTCTTCGATTGACCTCACAGTCATTCTAGGCTTGGGATAAAGCGGCAGTGTCGGAAACAAATGCTTTGGCGGAATTGAATCCCTTGACGATCAACCAAACCCCGATAGTCATCTCCCACAATCCACCTGGAAGTGTGTGGAGCAGTTGCAGATTGAAGCCCAGGATTTCCAACATCGATCCGCCTAAAAAGCTCACGTATCCGATCAAACCCCAGATAACGAAAAACTGTGGAACCAACTTTGCCTGATAGAACCCGTAGCAAAGCGTCAAGCCAGCCATGCCTAAAGCGACCATGCCGATTTGGTAGGTGTACGCCTGTGACTGTACGAACAGAGTGCTCAGGGATTGAAGATAAGAAGTTTCGGAGGCGCTGACTTTCAGGAACTCGGCGCCAAGCGGAATTTGCAGCAGGATGAATAAAGCCGAAACGGCAATAATCGCGGCTTCGACGATTCGGGCGCCGAAGTAGCCGAGTGCGATCCGCTCGCTATTTTGCTTCAAGAGCGGGAACATCAGCACCCCGTGAGCGGCATCACCA
>DATHTL010000166.1:0-46374 GCA_035463255.1 Anaerolineales bacterium
CAGCCTGCGGGCTGCCAGGTCAAGGTCAAGGTTGGCGTGGTAAGCTTCCGCCACCATCAGGACGTAGTCGGTCTGGTAGTCCGGACGCAGGGTGTCGATGGTGGTGTCGACGTAATTTACCGGGTTGACCACCCAGCCGTAGTAGAGACCGCCAGCCAACCCGATCAGAATGGCGATGATGAAGCCGATGCGCCGCGCCATAGGTCGATTCTATCAGACTTTGTGAAAGATTTGTTAGGCGGCGTTTCCCTGCTTTGTTCGATAACGGAGGAAAACCACGCCACTGCCAAAGCGGCGTTCCTCCAAAAGCTCGAGCTCCAAACGAACATGGTCAGGGAGGGATTGTTTGCCACCTCCCACTATGATCGGTGTGAGGAACAGATGACACTCGTCGATCGACCTGGATCGAAAGGCGTGAGCAGCAAGCTCAGGACCACCGATGAGGATATCATGCTCGACAGCCTCTTTCAATTGTCGAATTGCTTCTGGATTGAAGTTTGGCTCAATCTGCGTCTTGCGAGTGGATGCAGATGCCAGTGTCTTGGAGTATACGATTTTGTCGGCTGCTTGCCAGATCTGCGCAAAGTCTTGCGTGAGTGAGGAGTCCGCAGCTAAGTTGGGATCGGTCTCCCAAACCATCATGGTTTCATACATTCGACGTCCGTAGAGATAAGTGTGAGCCGTACGTTCGAGGTTATTGATGAACCTGTGCACTTCCTCATCGGGCATTGCCCAATCAAAGTTGCCGTCCCTCTCCTCAATGTAGCCGTCGAGTGACGAGATCGCCGAGTAAATCAAGTGAGCCATATTAGAACTCCTTTTTGTACGTGTAATTCAAAGTGTTTCAAAGAACCGTGTGCACGGATCAAAAACCACATAACAGCTTATGTATTGACATTGTCATTTTTCCTCTGTGATTATGACATTTTCAACCTAAACCGCAAAAAACGGACACGCACCCCCCTGTTCCAGCGCCTGCTGTTAAAGTATAGCACTCCGGCCGGGGCACGTATCTTTCAGCTCAATTAATAAGGATACGCTCCGACACCAGTGTCGGAGCGTATCCTTTCGCCATTACGTCCCTTTTACCCCATAAGTGCGCCTTCTTCCTGACCTTCCCACCTTACTTGCCAGGCCTCCAGTAGGGTGAATAACCGTAATACTCATAAATATCAAGAAGCCAGCCCGCATCGTATTGCGCATCGTCGGGCCACTTGTCCTTGTCGAACCCCGGTGCGTTCTTGAGCACATCCTTATCCACGTCCAATACGGCGCTATTAGTTTTGGTATCAAACGTCAGCGCTTCGAGCGGGATGGCAAATAATTTGTCGCCCACTCCCATGAAACCACCAAAGGACAGAACCGCATAAGCGATCTGTGAATCGTCGAGATCCACCACCATATCCTTGATGTTTCCTAATAGTTCTCCCTCCGTGTTGACCACCTTGCTTCCGATGATCGATCCGGCGGATAAAACACGAGGGTGTACATTCATAACGTCTAATAGCTCCTTGTCCGTAGATACGCCTACTATATATTCCGGCCCGCCTTCTCACAATGGGGAATATACCTACTCCCCTACAGTAGGATGCCCCCTTGCCAAATAGGGTAACGTTTACTTGCGTTTTTTCAAGAATCCCCGTGTATTCAGGCTTCTTCTCCTGGGCTGTGCGATCCCACTATGTGTCTGACACGCTCCGCCGCTGTATTTTTAGATGCTTTCTGAAAACTTACTCATCCGCGAAGTCCCGCCAGTTAAAGCGAATTTGAAGACCGTTCGCGAAAATTCGCGGAGAAAGTACTTCAGCCCGGGCAGTTCTCATACAGCTCCTGATCGCTCTGGGTAACATGAAAAGGACAGGATTGCACGCATCCTCGCCGTGCAATCCTGTCCTTCACTCAGTACTTCTAAAGCTTTTTATCGCTTAATAAACGCCAGATACGAGGCCGCTTCATCCCGGTTGCTGACGTTCAACTTCTCCAGAATATTATGCACGTGATTCTTCACGGTCCCCACCTCCACCACCAGGCGGGCGGCGATCTCCTGGTTGGTGAGCCCCTGACCGATGCACTGCAGCACCTCCAGCTCGCGCGAGGTCAGGCGCACATCCCCATCCATTTTATGGTCTGCCGTAGCGAACATGCGGGCCAGGCTCGAGAGGCGCTCCATCATCGCTCCCGCCATCTTGGTGGAGACCTGCGCCTCGCCCTTCTGCGCCAGGCGGATGATATCCAGGAATTCCTTCAGGGAGCTGTCTTTGAGGATGTACCCGGCCGCGCCCGCCTCGATGTAGCGCAGCACATCCTGTTTGTCATCCTCCGATAATCCCAGCGCCAGCACCTTTGTGGAGGGAGCCTGATCGGCGATCGTCCGGACGAGCGAGAGCGCGCCGCGCTCCGGCAGCCCGATGCTCACCACGGCCACATCCACAGTCTGCTCGCCTAAAAAATTGAGCGCATCCTGAAAAGCCGAGATACAACCGGCGACCTTAATATCCGGTTCCTCCTCCAGGACGGAGGCAAATATATTGCCAATCAGTGGAACTTCGATCACCAGGAGTACTTTAATGGGGTTCATTTTTGCCTTATGAGAAAAAGAGATACCCACGGTTTGGGATGGTTCGGGACCTCCGGCATGGTTTTGCCTTCGACCCCGGAACGGTGGGCATCTCAATACTTAACGTGCAATCTGCGGAGCCTGCAAAATCGTTTGGATTAGAGTCCCAGCTCCTCGGTTGACGGAGTCGTGGTCCTGCGGCGGGACGCGGCTCCTGTTGCATCGCCGGCCAGCTCACGTGCCTGGCTTTCCACATTCCGGGCGGCCGTTCTGGCCCGTTCCTGTGCATCATCCGGTCCAAACGCTTCGCCCTTGATCCGGCGGATCATTTCCTTGCCAGACGAAGGCGCCATCAACAACCCAACGGTCGCGCCGACAGCGCTGCCCACGAGAGCCGCCGCGATCACTTTTCCAGCACTTCTCTTTTTCCGGTTCCTGAAACCAAACCTTCTCATCGTTTCTCTCCTTCTGATGGATTCCGGGAGACTCCCCGGGATATGTGTCTTACGGAACCTTCACGATCCACGCAAGCTCGTTTAAACCCGCTGTATATCTCTTAATAAATATAAGAGGGAAACAAAAATCTTTTTATGGGGTATATACCTAAACCCCTTAGGGGAATGCCCTATACCCCTGCTATACATTCCTATCTCTTGTATAGGTACATCCTGAATTGCTGGCCGGGGCTGCGATGGATATAGTTATATGCATAAAAGAGGTTCACATGCTCTCCTGGTCAGTCTTCTTTTTCGTTGTCGCACTCATGGCTGCGCTGCTGGGCTTTTCCAGTCTTGCGGGAGCCGCGGCCGGGATTGCGAAATTCCTGTTCGGGGTATTCCTGGTCCTATTCCTGATCTCCATCCTTGTTGGACGGAGAATGGGATAAGACCAGTTAATGTTCGAGTGGCGTATCGGGTTCGACCCGGCGCCACTCGAATCACATTAAGCCCCCGACCTCCACCGGAAAGCCGTTATAGGAACTCCTCAAGCGAGGAGAACAATGCTTTTAAGAGGGACAGGCTGCTCATGAGCAGAAGCCGGCCTTCCCCGAACACATCATTTCAAAGAGAGGAACGAAACCTTGATCACATTAGGATACGCTTTATCGAGCGAAGAACATACACCCAATAAGCTGGTCGAACACGCCCAGATAGCAGAGCGGGCCGGATTCAAATTCCTGCTCATCTCAGATCACTTTCATCCCTGGGTCCCGCGTCAGAGGAACAGCTCGTTTGTCTGGAGCGTGCTGGGCGCCATTGCGCATGCTACGCAGCGGATCAGCGTGGGCACAGGCGTCACCTGCCCCATCATCCGCACCCACCCTGCGATCATCGCCCACGCCGCGGCGACCGTGGCAGATATGATGCCCGGGCGTTTTTTCCTCGGGCTGGGCACCGGTGAAAATTTGAATGAACATATCCTGGGGGATGAGTGGCCCCGCATTGAGATCCGCCAGGAGATGCTTGCCGAAGCAGTCCAGATCATGCGGGAGCTCTGGAAGGGTGAGGAATATTCCCATCATGGCACATACTACACTGTGCGGGACGCGCGCATCTACACCCTGCCTGAAAAGCTGCCCCCGATCTATATCGCCGCATCCGGATCGGAGTCGGCAGAGCTGGCCGGCGAGATCTCAGATGGCCTGATCAGCACTACTCCCGATGACAAGATCGTGGAGTCCTTCCGGAAAGCTGGCGGGGGAAACAAGCCCCGCTACGGAATGATCAAGGTTTGCTGGGCCCACTCCACCGATGAGGCTCGCGAGACGGTTCACTACTGGTGGCCGACCTCGGCCGTCTCCGGCACGCTGCACGCCGACCTGCCCACGCCGCGCCACTTCGAGGATGCGGTCGAGCTGATGGGTGAAGAGCCGATTATCCCGGAAGATACTGTCTTGGGGCCGAACTTGAATTCCTATCTCAAAGCCATCCAGACCATGCAAGAAAACGGCTTTGACCATATTTACCTGCACCAGATCGGGCCCGACCAGGAAGGGTTCATCAAGTTCTTCAAGAGCGAGCTTCTGCCTTTGTTGGAAAAAGAGGAGCTCGTTAAAGAGACGATCTAGTCATGTTCGCTTTGCTCAGGGACACGGTGAAGGAATGGCGCGAGGACGGAGCCAACCGGCTGGCAGCGGCCCTGGCATATTACACAACGTTCTCCCTGGCGCCGCTTCTGGTGCTGGTGATCGCCATCGCCGGGCTGGTCGGCGGTCATGAAGCGGCACAGACCCAGACCATGCTGCAGGTGGAGGATTTGCTCGGGACGGAGGGACGTGAGTTCGTCCAGGACATGATTGCAGCCGCCAGCCGGCCGAGGACGGGCTGGACGGCTACCCTGATCGGTACTGCCGCGCTCATGTTCGGAGCCCTGGGAGTCTTTGGCGAGTTGCAAAACTCCCTTAATACGATCTGGGAAGTAAAGCCCAAACCGGCAACCGGTTTTTTAGATGGGGTCAAACGTTTCATCGTCAAGAGACTGATATCGTTTACGATGGTGCTGGGGATCGGTTTCTTGTTGCTGGCCTCGCTCGTGATCAGCGCCGCGGTCAGCGCTCTCGCCGAATATATCGGGACGCGCTGGCCGCTGGCCGATTTCTGGCTGAGCCTGATCAACTTCGTGGTTTCCTTTCTTGTGATCACACTGCTGTTTGCCATGATATTCAAGTTTCTCCCGGAGATCCAGATCGCCTGGAAGGACGTCTGGCTGGGCGCGGCAGTCACCTCCGCCCTCTTTACCCTGGGCAAATTTTTGATCGGGTTATATCTGGGTCGCAGCGAAGTGGGCAACACCTTCGGCGCGGCTGGCTCGCTGGCCATTCTGTTGATCTGGATCTACTACTCCGCCCAGATCCTCTTCTTTGGGGCGGAGTTCACCCAGGTCTATGCAAACCGCTATGGCTCGAAAATCGTCCCGGACCCCGGGATGGTGAAAATCACAGAGCAGGAACGTGCTCAGAAGGGAATCCCCCGTCAGGAAACGATGGAGAAAGCAAACAGGTGAGTAGATGGAAATCGATTGGACTGAATTAATGTGGACGGCAGTCCGTGCCAGCTTCGTATATCTCTTTCTTCTAGTTGTTGTACGTCTGCTCGGAAAACGTGAGATTGGCGCCACAAGCGCTTTTGATCTGGTGGTTGCACTCATCCTGGGCGAAGTGGTCGATGAAATCATTTACGGCGATGTGACCATCCTTCAGGGAGTGATCGCCATTGTGGTGACTGCGGTATGGCATCTGGGTAACTCGTGGGCCAGTTATAAGAGCGCTATTATCGACAAACTGACAGGCGCTGAACCTAGAATCCTCGTGAAGGATGGAGGGATCCAGCGCAAGAACCTGGCCAAGGAACGCCTCAATGAACAGGAGTTGTTCTCAGAGCTGAGGATAATGGGCGTGGAGGATGTTAAAGAGGTCAAACTGGCCACGCTGGAGCCAAATGGCAAGATCAGTGTCATTCAGAAAGAGTGGGCCAAGCCGGTCCAACGTCAGGATCTCAGCGAGCTCAAGCCGAAGAACGGCAGAAAAAAGTCGTAAACTCCATGGAAGACCTTGAGATTACCGGCATTATTGTCCGCGTATCGGCTATGTACCTGTACGCCCTGGTGCTTGTGCGCATCGCGGGCAAGCAAACCATTGGCCAATTAACCGCCATGGACTTTGTCGTGACGCTGATCATTGGCGACTTGTTTGATGACATATTCTGGGCAGAAGTACCCGTCGTCCAGGGAATGGTGGCTTTTGCGATCATTGTGTTTGCACATATGCTGGTCACTTTTTTTTCCTCCCGCAGCATACGCTTCTATCGAGTCGTTACATCCCCCGAAAGGATTCTAATCAAAGACGGCAAGCTGGTGCAGGAAAATCTGGCGCGTGAGTGGATGCGCCAGGAGACACTGATGTCTGAGCTGAGGACGGGTGGTGGCGAGCATCCGCGCGAGATCAAGGAGGCCTGGCTGGAACCCAAGGGACAGGTCAGCGTGGTGAAAGATCCCTCGAGCAAACCACTCCCGAAAAAAGACAAACGGCTGCTTGGCTAGGGAAAGCCCTACTCGTTTTACCGCACCATCCCCCATTGTTCATTCACTGCGCAAAACTTAGAATGATTTTGGATAAGTAAAAACAAACAGCCCAAAATTATTAAACCAATTGGAGGTAAGATATGGCTTCGAAAATGCAAACGCTCGATGATCTGTTCGTGGATCTTTTAAAGGATCTATACAGTGCAGAGAAACAACTGGTAAAGGCCTTGCCAAAAATGGCAAAGAATGCCAGCTCCACAGACTTGCAGAAAGCTTTTCAGGAACACCTCAAGCAGACCGAACGACAGGTCGAGCGTATTGATCGCATCTTTGTCGAAATGGGGGGCTCACCTCGTGGCAAGAAGTGCGTCGGTATGGAAGGTCTGGTCGAAGAGGGGAACGAGATCATGAAAGAAGATGCCGAGCCCGAGGTGATGGATGCCGGCCTGATTGCGGCTGCCCAGAAAGTGGAGCATTATGAGATCGCCGGCTACGGCACCGCCCGCGCCTGGGCACAACGCCTGGGTTACGACAAAGCGGCCCGTCTTTTGCAGGAAACCCTCGACGAAGAATCCATGGCAAATGAAAAACTGACCCAGATTGCAGAAAGCCACGTGAACATGGAGGCACAGTAGAAAGTAGCATGCCTCTGTTCGATGGCAAAGTTGCATTGGTGACAGGCGGCGGCTCGGGCATCGGGCAGGCAGCCTGTCACTTATATGCTCGTGAAGGGGCGAAAGTGGTCGTCTCCGACATCTCTGAAAAGAACGGGCATGAAGTTGTGCGCACCGTTCAAGAGACGGGTGGAGACGCCACTTTTATTCGAGCCGATGTGTCCAACCCGGACGATTGTAAGGCCATGGTCGAGGCGACCGTGGAAACCTATGGCCGGCTCGATATTGCGTTTAATAATGCCGGGATCGGCGGAGAGGCCAACCTCACCGCCGATTACAGCATTGAGGGCTGGCGTAAAGTTATCGAGATCAATTTATCCGGCGTGTTTTATTGCATGAAATACGAGATCCCGGTCATGCTGCAGTTGGGCAGTGGCACCATTGTCAACATGGCTTCTGTGCTCGGCCAGGCAGGGTTTGAACAATCGCCCGCCTATGTGGCCGCAAAACACGGCGTGTTGGGGCTGACGAAGAATGCCGCGATTGAATACGGCAGGCATGGCATCCGGATCAATTCGGTGGGGCCGGGATTCATTCAGACCCCCTTGATCGCGGGGCTCGAACAGGATGAGCAGATCCGCAACCACCTCGTTTCCCTCCATCCCATGGGGCGGCTCGGGAAGCCCGAAGAAGTGGCCGAGTTGGTGATCTGGCTCAGTTCTGACAAGGCTTCTTTCATCACAGGCGCCTATCACGAGATCGATGGAGGCTACCTGGCGCGCTGACCGGCCTGCGCGCAAAAGTCTCAAAGTGGTTACTCTTCTTGCGCTTGCCAGTCGTCAAGGCACAGTGAAGGACGAAGTGATATCATGACAAATCTTATCGGTGGTTTATTCCAAACGCAGGAAAATGCCAATCTGGTGTATGACGCTTTACAAACAGCGGGGTTTGCAGCCGAAGACATTCACACATTTGTTCACAAACCGCGCAAGCGGGTCGAGCGCTCGATGGATGTCCCCATTCAGGAGATCGCCAAGGTCGCGTTTGTGGGGGCGTTGATCGGCGGCGCGATTGGCGGCTTTCTGGGCTGGCTGGTGGGTATCGGTACGATATCGCTGCCCTATCTCGAGCCCGGCTCTGCGCCGCGTGAGCCGCTCTTTGTCTTCATGTCGGTGGTCTCGGGGCTCATCACCGGAGGTCTGACCGGCGCCATCCTGGGCGTTGCCTCAAAGCTGCTCGGTTCACGCGAAAAAGCCGAGGTGATGACACGCGAGATCGAGAAACGCGGTGTGCTCGTGACCGTCAGCCTGGATGGCGCGCAACGCGAGGCACAAGCCCGCCGCGTGCTGGAAGATCACGGCGCGGTGGAAGTGGGAAACCCCTCCGAAAAATGGGACCTGGACGCCTGGGCCAGTCCCAACGAAACGGCCCCCTCTTTAAGAAATCTGGCAAATACAGGATAGAGCGCTGGCTCACTCCAGCGCTCCTGTGGTCCGACCGATGAACTCCTCATCGGGGATTTTGTTATCCCTTGCTGAGTTTACCAGTCGTGCTGCATGGTAATGGCGCGCCTGGCATTGTTTAAGTGTTCCACGGAAATTTGAGAATGCTGCACGTCGTGGATGCTCGCGTGCAGCAGCTCGCAGAGCAGGTGCAGAATAATCAGCTGCAACTCGCTCATCCGCTGGGGGTTAGAGGTGTGGATCACCAGCGCGACATCTGACGCAGGCACCGTCTCACTCTCACCGCTGCCCAGGCTCAAACAAGGAATGCCATTTGCTCGAGCACAGCGAAAAGCTTCCACCAGATTTGCTGAACTGTCGCTCGCAGCGATGCCGATCAGCAGATCCCCTGCCTGCCCCACCGCCTCCACCTGGCTTGCAAAGCCCTTGCCACAACTCATCTCATCTAACGAATGTTTGAGAGAAGCATCCGCAGCAGTCAACAAGAGAACAGGCAAGCCGGAATATTCGGTGGAGGAAAAGCTCTTGATCAACTCCACGGCGAACTGCTGGGCAAGCGACGCAGCGCTCCCATCACCGCAGACCATGATCTTGCCTCCTCGCTCGAGACACGCGTTCATCAAGTTGGCTGCAGCGAGGAGGCGCTCACCCAGTTGTTCACGGGGCTCGCGCAGGGTCTGCAAGGCTGTCTCCAGCACATGCTCCACAATGCCAGGCGGGGTCTGATATTCATAGTCTCCCACCACCAGCGGAGAAGGCTCCGCCATAGGGATGCTTACTCTACGGACGGCAAGCACATTCTCGTAGAAGTCGGTCAGCAGGCTGGCAGAATTCTGCCAGGCGAAGAGTCGCTGGTACCACCGGATTTCATCGTCCGCGCACCCACCCGGCTGCAATGCCTCAGATGGATTCGCCGAAAGCTGCTCTGCCGGAAAGCCCTCGGGGATCTGCGCGATGTAGGTGGGGTCGGCGTCGTACAGCGAGATCAGATCCTGCCGATCCTGAGAGCAACGTGCAATAATGCCATCGGCTTCGCGCACCACGCGGTTCTCGATCGCCAAGCGCTGGCCCGCCGTTTCGTCACTGCTTTTCGGCTGTCGCTGCCACAGGCTGCCCAGTGTGTGAAACGTAATGACAAAGGGCGTGCCAAGGTTGGCCTTGATCTCCGCCGCAGCCCACCCGGACCTCCAGAAATTGGCATGGATCAGATCATAGGGCTTCTCCTGCCTGCTGAAAAATTCGATCAGATACTCGCTAAACTCTTTCATGTACTCGTGCAATTTTTCGTCGCGCACATAGGTTGAAGGTCCCGCCGGCACGTGGATGACACGCAGGTTGTCGAGCCATTGATACGTCTCTGGCAAGTCCCAACTATCTTTCCGCGTAAAGACATCCACCAGGTAGCCCAGCCGGGCGAGATGCTGAGCCACCTGGGCCACGTACACGTTATGCCCTACCCTATCCATACTGTCTAACACGGTCAATGGCGACGCATGCTCACTGATGAGCGCCACTTTTCTTTTCATACAAACTCTCCTGACAAGACCAACTCCGGCCGCGTTGTTTCCCGGGGAACCTAGGCAAACGCGTGTAATTTCTCCAGATGCTTGATCGCCTGTATCAACACTTGAGAAGAAGTAAGAGCCGGAGTATTTTTCACAACTTGATGCAGATCGCAGTTTTCTCGCAAAAGGCGCTCGGTATCCAATGACGAAAAAAGAACAATGCTGGGCGTTCTGAGCGCGGCCGCAATGTTGGAAGTCCCTGTGTCGTTGCTGACCACCAGACGAGCTTTCGATACGAGAGCCGCAAGCCTCCCCAACTCCAAGGCACCGGCCAGGTTAATCGGCCGGTTCTCCATTTCACCGGCAACCGTCTCGGCGAAATCAGCATCCTGCGGGCCGCCGGTGAGAACGATCTGGTAACCAAACGCCGCCAGTCCATCGGCGATACCGGCAATTTTCTTAGCATTCCAGCGGTCTTCCAGCTGAGGCACGCCGGGATGAATGCACACATAGTCTCGATACAGATTGAAGATCTCCTTCACCTTCTGCAACCCACTCCAGTCAGAGGCGAAGAGAGGAAACTCCAGATGGTCGCCGCGCAGCGGAATTCCTAGAAATTCCATCAGGCGCAGATGTCGCCAGATCTCCGGTTCCTGTTCCGGGTAAGGCAGAAAGAGCCGTTCATCCGGGCAATACGAACCGGGCAGGCAAAAGCCGGCACTCGCCCTGGCGCCGCACAAACTGATTAGAGAATTCTCGATTCCACCCGGACCATGCATCTGGAGCGCGAGGTCAAAATCTAATTTTTGCAGGGTATTCAAAAAAGAGGGGAACAGACGCACATTGGCCGGTTGACCAGAAAACCCCGGGAACCCGGGGAATGGAATGAAATCATCTATATAACCAGGGAAGCGTTTTACAAAATCCGATGTGGAGGGGAGAGAGATGAGCGTGATGCGTGCATCGGGAAGCGCGCTACGCAATGCCCGAAAGGCGGGCACTGCCGTTAATACATCACTCCATGGGAGCGCTCTTAAAATGAGGACGTTTTTTGACTGGCCAACTTTTAATGGCACATACATGTGTATCGACTCTCACAGAGTAATGTTTCGATACTCAATGATCGTGACTGTGCTATCGTGGCTATCTCACCCGCCGAACTGCAAAAACACGCTGTTGAATACCGGTGGCCTTGGAATGTGGTATTCAAGCCATCGGCTCGGAATACCTCCCAGCGAACATAGCAAATATACCCGTGAGCGGGATTGCTTATCAATGATGAATCTCCCTTGAAGGGATTAGGGTTTCCCCTAATTCAACTTATTTGTGCCGTGCAGACTTGAATTCATGCTCTGAACTGTGTATGATGAATTGCACCCCCTCTTGCCTGTCATTCCCACCACTGCCTCAACGAAAAGAAAAAGCAAGAGCACTAACAACTTTCCGGCTAGCATGGATTATAAGAGTTGCTTAAAGCTTAACCGGCCAAACGTGGTGCCAACAAAACAACGCACGCTTCAAAATCAATACGGGAAATCCCTAGGCCGCCCATAGCAACATCCCCAATTGATGCAGGAAACACGAATGATATAGTTACTCTGCGGGAAATAAAAACATATGCTGGGTAAGGAAATAAACGCATCTTTTTCTTTTACGGGCGCAGTGATCTGTCGATCACCATACCCGTTTTTACGAATCTAAACAAAGACAGGAGAACATGAACGCTACAAACAATAGAAATGTATCGGGGAATGTCGTTGAGGCAAAGGAATTGACCAAACGATTTGGAGATGAAGTCGCCGTCGATTCCCTGACCATGTCGGTGCCGCGCGGCACGATATTTGGTTTTATTGGTCCCAGTGGCTGTGGAAAGACAACGACGATTCGCATGCTCACCGGTGTTCACACACCAACCTCCGGTCAGGTCACTGTGCTTGGCAAGAACCCGGTTGAGTTTTCGAAATCAGATCGGGAGAGGATCGGTTATCTGATCCAAAATTTTGTTCTGTATCCCGAGCTCACCGTCTGGGAAAACCTGAACTTCACTGCATCATTTTATGGTGTCTCCCTTTTCGGGAGACAAAAGCGATTCAATCGACTGCTTGAGTTCGTCGAGCTGTCCGAGGATAAGGGAAAACGGGCCAGTGCCCTGTCTGGCGGTATGAAGAGGCGTCTGAGCCTAGCTGCCACCCTCGTCCATAACCCTGAGCTGCTGTTCCTGGATGAGCCGACGGCTGGCATCGACCCAATCCTGCGGCGAAAATTCTGGGACTTCTTCAAAGAGCTGCAGGACGAGGGGCATACTCTTTTTGTCACCACCCAGTATGTGGGCGAAGCTGCGTACTGTGACCTGGTTGGGGTCATGTATGAGGGCAGGCTTCTGATGGTGGAGACACCCGAAAACCTGCGCAAGAAAGCCATCGGGGGTGAGATTGTCAGTATCAAGACATCGGAATGGATCCGGTATGAGGACCGCAAAAAGCTCGAGGATCTGCCTTTCGTGCACGGCAAAATAAAAGTCATCAGCGATTCAGAGATCGAACTTATTGTCGATGAAGCCAGCACGGCGATCCCGGCGTTGATCGAGGCCACCAGGGCAGGCAGGATCAATATAGAGACCATTGAAGAAATCACACCGCCGTATGATGACGTCTTTGTCCGCATCATCGAAAGGGAGACAGCCAATGTCCAGACTGTTTAAATTCCTGATCCGCATCTCGTCCTTCGTCAGCAAGGAGTTGACAGAAATCCTGCGCCAGCCCAGGCTGGTGCTGACCCTGGTGTTCGGTCCGTTCCTGGTCATGTTCCTGTTTGGTCTGGCCTATCCGGAACAGAACCGCACCCTTCGAACGACATTTGTAGTGGAGGACCCCGCTTCCATTCAGGGCAATGAGCAGTTATTTACGAGTACCGTCAGTCCTTTGATTGAAAACCAGGGCGTGGAAGAAAACCGTGAGCTCGCTCTGGCGAGGCTCGCGCTCAACCAGACCGATCTGGTCATTGTCATACCCGAGGCGCCCTTCGAGACCGTTGAAAGTAACCAGCAGGCCCAGTTTACGGTGTATCACAACGAGGTGGACCCGTTCCAGATCGCCTACATCCAGCAGGCTGCACGTATTTATGTTGATGATGTCAACCGCAGCCTGCTGCAAACGGTTACCGAACAGGGGCAGGAGGATGCAGGGGATGTGCAGGAGAGTCTGGAAAGCGCGATCGCAAGAACGCAGGCCATCAAACAAGCCCTTCCACCCGGAGATCCCAACACGGCCGAGGTCACCGAGCTCGAGACAGACCTCACCACGGCCAATGACCGATTGACTACATTCCGGTCGATTGGCTCCTCCGTGCTGGTGAACCCTTTTCAGGCCGAAACCAGCTCACTCATGAACATTATCTTCACGCCTACCGAGTTCTTTGCACCGGCAGTGATCGTCCTTCTTTTACAGCATTTATCGATCACGTTTGCCTCCCTCTCGATCGTGCGCGAACGCCGCTCGGGAATCGTGGAGCTGTTCCGTGTGGCCCCAATCAGCGCGTTCGAAACCCTGATTGGAAAATTCCTTAGTTATCTGACCTTTGAAATTCTTCTGGCGGGGGTGATCACCGTGCTGGCGGTCTGGCTGCTCAGGGTCCCCATGTTCGGGGATTGGGTCAGTTATGCCACGGCCGTCATCGCTCTGCTGTTCACCTCGCTGGGAGTTGGCTTTCTGATCTCACTGATCTCACAGACCGATACACAGGCCGTTCAATATTCGATGTTGCTGCTGCTGGCCAGTATTTTCTTCAGCGGCTTCTTCCTCGACCTGCGGCTCATGTGGGAGCCCATGACCGCCCTGGCCTGGTCCCTGCCTGCCACGTACGGGATCCGCATGCTCCAGGATATCATGTTGCGCGGGGCTTCTGTACCCATCCTGGCGCTTCAGGGCTTACTCCTCATTGGAGCCGGTCTGTTCATTGTGAACTGGCTGATCTTGAGAGGCAGGATGGAAGGTCAATATTCCTGAAAATAATCGGCAGTCCGGCTGACCAGATGGTTCAGCCGCTCTGCCAGACGGACGCTTTCCCGGTTGCGGGAACGTTGTAAACGCCTTTTCAATTCGAAAAGGCGTTTTCGTATGCTCGCCACCTGCTCAGCGACTTCAGTGGAGAATGCCGGTGTTGCATACGTGTACAAATGCTGGAAGGTGATTTGAACAGTCACGGCCAATGGCGGCGCGAGGACCACACCGATAAAGCCGAAAGCCTCCGCCAGGGCGATCACAAACAGAACGATCAACAGGGCACTATATTTATAGCGCGGGAAAAAACGCGGCTCAATGATCAGCGAGAGCACGAGCATAATGCCTACCGTGTATACCGTGGCCAGGATCCCCACTGTCGAAGAGATCCCGATGCCGATAATCAAAGGCGGCAGCACCGCGATGATCGCCCCAAACCACGGGATCAACCGGGCAATGGCTCCCCACAACGCGAGCAAAATTGGATAGCGGATCCCCAACACGGAGTATCCCAGCCAGAGCAACAAGCCCGCAAGCACGCTCTGGACCAGCTCGCTGCGCAAGTACTCCCCAACGCCGGTTTCTACAGACCTCCATACGTGGAGTGCCCTCGGATGGTGTTCCTCCGGGATGAGGGAAAGCGCCAGGCGCTCGAACCGGAACTGGTCAGCGCTCCAGTAGAGGCTGAGAACGAGCACAATGGCGATCTGGCCAAGCCCCGAGAAAAAATTGGAAGCGATCCCAAAGAGCCCCGTGATCACAGGGACGCCGCTTTCGCTCGTGAGCGCCTGATAAAAGTCGGCGGAGGGCGGCAGTTGTTCTGCCAGGGTTTGCTGGAACACGCTGCCACTCGCCGGCCACTCTGCCTTGGCACGGTCATAGTTGGAAACGAAATCATCGGTGGCGCGCTGCACTTCCTCGAGCAATGGCGGGCTGATCAAGAAAATGGAGCTGACAATGGCCGCGGCAAGCAAAAAATAAACGATCCCCAGCGCAATGCGTTTGGGGACATTTCTACCGGTAATGGCACTGATCACGGGTCGTAATGCAGCCGCAACCGCCAATGACAGGATAAATAATAGTATGGCAATACTAAATTGCCACAACAAAAGCAGAATAATGAGTGTGATCACCACCACAACAGTGTATCGAACGATCCGGATCATAACGGTTCACCCTCCTTTTGCATTTGTCCCAGGACCTGGTTCAGCTCCTCGGCCAGGTTATAGATCTCCAGCCGGTCTTCTTCGGGCAGGTCGCGAAAGGCCGGATTTTTGTTGGAGGTTTCGTAAATGGTCTGCATCAATTGCTGGCTTTCATTGACCAGCCGTTGTATCTGCACCCCTCGCTCCTGCGACTGCTTCGCCGAGTCGGTAGCCGTCAGAACGGCGCGGCTGACCAATAACTGGATAATGGCCGCCAGCGGCAAAGCCAGCAGTGCACCCGCAAAGCCGAACACAGAGCTAAATGCGATCAATGACAACAGAACAATGATCGGATTCACCCCCATCGATTCTTTCATGATCCGCGGCACAAGCACGGCGTTCTCCAGCAGTTGCATAATGATGGTCGCCACGACCACCCAGACAGCCTTAGAGGGGTCCACGGATAGCGCCACGAGAAACGCGGGAATTGCCCCAAGCGCCGGCCCAAAGATCGGCACCATCTCCATGACGCCGGCAAAGACGGCCAGCACCAAGGTATAGGGAAGTCCAATTAAGAAATAGGCAATGAAAGCTGTCACACCGATCGCAATACAAAGAAGCCCCTGACCGCGCACATACCCACCGATCTTCGATTCGGTCAGTTGCACAAACTCTCTTACTCGTTTTCGACGCTGCTGGGGGAAGATCCGCAGCATGGCTCGCAGCACCAGGTTGCCTTCTTGAGTCCAGTAATAGGCCAATATAAAGACAGCCAGCGTGCTGAGCAGTCCTCTCACGACCAGATTGGTGTACACCAGGGTCTGCGTAACTTGAGTGATGACTTCGTCTGCTTCAGAGTCTCTCTGCCCCAGCACCGATAGCTGGGATGGGAAACGCCAGCCGATGTTTTGTAGAAGACGGTTGCTCGAATTGATCAGAGAACTTCGGAACTGAGAGTAATATTCGGGCAGGGTGCGGGAAATCTCTGCCGTCTGATCGGCAATCAGAGGAAAGATCATCGCCACGAACCCACCCACCAGGGCAGCGATCAGGATATAGATAATAATAATTCCCACTGAGCGGGAAATACCACGCCGATGTAGCCATTCCACCGCCGGGCGAATCGCTGTTCCTATGAGGATCGCCACAAAGAACAGGAACAATACGATCCGCAGGCTGTATAACAACCAGAAGGTTAAAAAGACGCAGACCACAAAGACGGTTGCAGCAACAACCTGACCTGTGGTCCACGTTGCGACTCCTTCAGTAGGAGAAGATTTCATGGTTCCAAGCGAATAACCGTCCCGGTCGTATCGACACGATACCGATATTCCTGGTTATCGATGTTAAAGGTGAGTAACCAACCGGGAGTGATTACTTCTGCGCAAACTTCGTCGCCTTCCGGCAAGCCCAGGCAGCTATTGGGCCAATCCATTTTCTCCACATTCTCGATTTGAATACTCTCCAGCGGTACTGCCAGGGTTTCACTGATCCGGTTCTGAACGTTTAGGGCAACGTCAGGAGGCAAGGCCTCTTCCAGGTCAGGATTCACCTGCGTCGCGGGAGCGTTCGACTGGCTGGTACCGCACGCGGCCAGAATCAAGCCTGTGCACAGCAGTACCATGATCCATGCTTTTGTCATCGCTAGAACCAGTTGAACAACAGGCCAAGGATCACCAGGAGCAAAAGGAACCCAACGATCCCACTGCCACCGTAGCCCCAGCTGCGGCTATAGGGCCACACGGGCAGCGCACCCAATAACAACAGGATCAAAATGATAATAAGAATGGTACTCATTAGCTTTCTCCTTTATTATAAGTTTTTAGAGATACGTTCTCAACAGGCCAGAGGGGAAATTCCCCTCTGGCACATGTTTTGCGATGTGTTGACTACATCGGGTGATCAGTATCCCATCGATCGAGGAAATCGTCGATCTCGCGCTCGGCTTCCAGTTCGGTATAGCCGTAGCGTTCCTGAAGCACACCCGCCAGCCGGTCGCGCTTCCCGGCGATCTGGTCCAGTTCATCATCAGTGAGGTCACCCCACTTTTCACGAACGGCACCGCGCAATTGCATCCATTTGCCTTCTAAGACATTTCGATTCATTTTATTTCTCCTTTTCTACTAGTGGTCTTATCTGCCCTTTTCATCTTTCTCGATCAGAGGGGCACAACTCTCATTAAACCGACTACGTGTTAGTGAATATGTGTGTCGCGGTCATAGGTAGTGACCTGGCTGGTGGGCGCACGGTAGAACAGCACCCAGATCAGACGGACAATTGCCCAGGCAATGAGAGGGTAAACAATCATGGCGATCAACGATGTGATCTCTAGCACATAATTCCCAAACGTTGGATTGGCCACAATGTTACGGAATGGCCAGAGGAACAGCTCACTCAATTGATACACAAACGCGGCGAACCAGCTAGCCGGGTTGGCACCGATCAAAAGCAGGATCACACGGATACCAATCAGAGCTTCGATCGCCCCGAAGATCAGCCAGATAAACTGAGAGACTTTATAGAGCGCCTCCCGGTATTCCAGATTCACATTCTGGACGACGTGCTCTTCATGGACATGATCCCCACTCTGTTGAACTACAACTCGCTTGCGTTGTGCGATTTGATCTCTATCTAAAGTCATTTGGGACCTCCTTTGTGGCCTATTGACTTAATACACGCGGCGTCTTGTGAACAGACCGAGGATCAGGGAAAGGATGGCGGAGCCAATGATGCCCCACACGATCGGGAAGGATTCGCCTTCGATGTTGATCGTGAAGATTTCAGGCAAGCCCAGCTGAGCAGCCAACCACACGCCGAGCCATGCCCCCACAAAACCAACCACGATCGACATTAAGCAGCCACCAAACGAATAGCCTGAGAGGGCCTGACCGAGACCGCCGACGATCCCGGCAATTACGAGCAGAATTAAAAGCCCTGTAAGTGTCATCTGCTACCTCCGTCATGAAAACTCGTTAATCATATTCTTACGAACACCGTCCTGTCACTTTGCGCGAACCTTAAGCGCGCTGACTCAAAGTAACGTAGTCATACTATAAAAGTTAGATTTGCTTATATCAATGGGGGAAGTACCTACTGAATTGGGTGGTTCCCTAAGTAGGAGATTAAAAACAACAGGTGATGAGAGAAATCTTATCACCTGTTGTTGAGTTTGTTTAGACCTTATGCATTGCGCCGGGAAAGAATACGCTCCGCAATGTGTTTCAGCGCCACGATGGAGTCGGTTTCGAATTTACGCATCAATAACTTTAGATACTTCTCCACCTGGTCTGAATGCATATTAAGAAGCACGGCAATCTCATCCGGTGAGCGGTCGAGGATCAGTTGCTCTAGGATCTCTACTTCCCGCTTGGTCAGCGTCTGCTCTTCCACAGAAGGGATGCCGCTTTGTTTTAGCGCCCGGGGGCTAAACCATCTCTTGCCGTTGTGGATGATGCTTCGAATCGCGTCCAGCAGCATGAGCGGGGCTTCATCCTTGGTGATATATCCGGCCGCCCCATTTTCCAGCATACCCAGGATGTAATCTCTATCACTATAGGAACTGACAGCCAGCACCTTCATATCAGGCCGGGTATGGTGAATGTGGTGCATCACTTTATCCCCGCGCTGATCAGGCAGCTCTATATCAAGCAGCAGAATATCAGGGTTTCTGGTAGCGACAAGCTCGATTGCTTCGGCACCGTTCACCCCTTCGCCCACGACAATCATATCTTTCGCCGTTCGCAGTAAGTTTTTTATGCCAGTGCGTACCCCGGAGTGATCATCGACAATCAAAACCTTGATTTGTTTTTCTACCATTAATGTTCTTCTGCCAGACTCATCGGTGACATTTATTCCTGGTGAAGTCATAAGTTCCATATCATTCTAAGTTTACCGAATTGTCTGGCAGTCCATCAATGGGGATTTACCCTAATCTCAGGTAGGCCTATCCTCCGTGCTGACATTGAGGTCTCTCTTGACCAGGCTCTCCTGCACTGCCAGGATGGCCGCCTCCACCCGGGAAACAACGCCCATCTTCCGGAAAATAGCGTGCAGGTGTTTTTCAACCGTCTTGACGCTGATTCCCAGGGCGATCCCGATCTGGTTGTTGGTTTTCCCCTCCACGACCAGGTTCAGCACATCCAGTTCCCTGGTGGTCAGGTCCGTGCTGCCTTCCTGTTCCTTGAGAAGGATTTGGCTCAGCAACGCCGCAACTTTGCGGCTGACCCAGCCGACCTCACCGTGTGCTACACCCCGCACAGCTTCCACGATCTCTTCAGGGACCTCATCCTTCAAAAGATAGCCAGACGCCCCATACGTGAGCAACTGGGAGATAAACTCACGGTCATTATAGGAGCTGAGCCCAAGGATCTTGGCATTGCTTCCGAGCTTATAGGCGCGTTTAATGATCTCCACGCCGCTCATATCGGGCAACTTCATATCCAGGAGCACGACATCAGGCTTGAGGGACTCGATCTTTTTCAACGCGTCTTCGCCTGTGTGAGCTTCACCCACTACAGTGATTCCAACAGCGGGGGCCAACAGGTCACGAATGCCCTTGCAAATGATTGGATGGTCATCCACGATCAAAACACGTATGTCTGCCATAGCTCAACTCTTTCGTTTATCTATTCTGTTCATTTTACTCGATCGACTCTCTCCACGGAATGGTTACACGTATAGTGGTTGAATGTCCTGGTTTGGACTGCACCTTGAAGGCGCCACCCAGGGCATTTGCCCGTTCGGCAGCACCCGCTAACCCGTAATGCCCCTGCCGCACAAAATCGATCCAGTTGGCGGGCACATCAAAGCCTCGTCCATTATCTGTGATTTCGAGGTTGGCTTCCTCGGCATCGAACGAGAAACGGACGTGGACCTCGGTCGCCTTGGCATGCCGGATCACGTTGGCGAGCGACTGCTGGAAGATACGGAAGAGCGCCAGGCGAACTTTCTCGGGCAAGATCTGCCGGTCGTGCGCCAGCGAGAGATGGACGTTCAGATTCGGGTGCTTTTCCACGACATCATTGGCATGCGAGCGGATGGCGTTCTCAAGGCCAAAATTGAAAATGGTCGGGGGTCGTAATTCTTTTGCGGTCGCGCGCAGGTCTTGCAGCACGTTCTGGATGTGCTGCTTCACATCGCTCAGTGCTTCCTTGAGTGTATCGTCTGCATTGCCGCGCAGCTCTTCAATGCGATAGATCGCGCTGTAGAGCGACTGCATCGGGCTGTCATGGAGTTCCTGGGCCAACCGCAGCCGTTCCAGTTCCATGCTGGCCTGCAGACGATTGTTCAGCTCGGCCACTTCCAACTCGATGCGCTTTTGCTCGGTGATGTTCTCCACGATACCGACGACAAAAGCCGGGCTCTCGTCGTCCGTGCCCTTGCGGATGACCGTAAAGATGGTCTTCACCCACAGAATGGATTGACCGCGGTGAACGGTGCGATGCTCAAATCGGAACGAGGAGGTACCTTTATTCGTTACATCCTGGAATAGATGGATCGCTTTGCGGACATCCTCTGGATACAAGAAGTTATAAAAAAAGTTTCCAACAAGTGCAGCTTCTGTATAACCGATCATGGACTGGAAGGCACGATTTGTTTGCAGGATCCGACCTTCCAGGTCGAGCACCTTAATGCCAACAGTCACCGACTCGAAGATGGAACGAAACCGCTCCTCACTGATGGCCAGCGCCTGTTTGGCCGATAGCCTTTCCGTGATCTCTGCATGCAGGGATTCGAACAACCGGCAATTCTCAACAGCCAGGGCAATCCGGTAGGCAATGTCGGTGAGGAACGATTGGTCCTCCACGCTAAACGGTTTGTTACCCTGATGACGTAACAAATGCAGTGTGCCAACCACGCCATTCCTGCCAACTAGTGGCGCGACCAGAATGCTCTCAATCCCGATCTCATGAATAAATTCATGAAAGGCCGGTAACAAAATAGATTGCCATTGTTCGGGCGGCAGTGAGGGAATTAACACCGGCTCACCGGACTTCAACACACCGCCTGCAAGCACATGTGAAGGATCATAATCACTGTCAAAGTCAATCGACTTTCTCAACAGAGCCTGGCCCTTCGCAGTCCGATCGTGGAAGGAAACGATCCTGAGCCGGTCTCCACTGGGATTAAGCAATGTGAGGACACAGGTATCGCCAATCACCTCGGCGGCAAAGTCGGCGGCCAGTCGTGTGATGGCATGCAGATCATTCCCGGCTTCGGCGATCGTTCGCGACAACCGGTAAAGAGACTCTGTGCGCTGAACGTTCCGCTCCCGTGATAATTCGATCTGTTTGCGATAATGGATATCGCGGATCAGCGCCAGCGCCCCATCTATATTCCCGTTTTCATCTCTGAGAACCTCTGCAGACATGGACACCCAAATCCCCTTTTCCTCTCCATTTCTGCGCAGGATGATCTCTTCGGCATCCTCTACGGTCGCGCCCTGCAATATGCGTGAGAGCGGAAGTTTTTCGGCGGGATACAGCATGAGGCCGTCATCCAGGTACAGTCCAAATGCCTTGGGCCAGTCTGGCAGTTCAAGGTGCTGATCCGGTTCACCTAGCATGGACTTCGCGGCCCGGTTCATATATTGAATCTGTCCCTTCCAGTTCAAGGAAAGGATAGCAATGGGAATAGCATCAAATACCTTTTCAGAAGGCAAGATCTGTGGCTCCGCATTCAGCAATAAAGGTTTGCTTGTATTCGAATTTCCTTTGCTTTGAGTCGATTTGCCAGACGTGGTCATAATCGATTTCTCTTCCATCCACACAGTCCTTATCTATAATCCAAAAAATTACTACTGCTGTACTCTGCCCGGAATATGGTAGAAGGTGAACAATGGAGAGACTGATGATCGACGATGCACGCCGGACTTCCCCTGCTTTGTAATCATAACATTAATACCTGATTACAATAGTTCGAATTTATACCATGATTATCAAAAAAAGCAATAAGAATTTTGTTACATAGCTAGACTCGCCGCCTGACGGCAAGAAAAAAGCTGCGCAGACGATGGCCTGCGCAGCTTTGATCGTTGATTCAGTCTAAAAAACTGAATTACTTAAGGGGTAGGCGTTGCCTGTGTATCCGTGCCCATTCCTGCACCAGCGCCCGTTCCACCATTATTCTGCCAGAATGTATCGAACTCACTATTCCAGCCAGAGGTCGTCGTGTCGGGGAATTGGCCGTCCTGGAAGGAGGGAGCGTTCTGCACGGTGGTCGCGTCCGCATTCAGAGTGAATGCGCCCTCCGCGCCGTTCCACTGGAACAGATTCAACGGAACCGGGATCCAGCGCTCGCCCTCATCAAACATCGCGGTAATCACAATATATAGGACGTCGCCCGTAGTGGTATCTGTGATCATGTCTTCGATCGTACCACTGGTATTACCCTGGTCAGTACCGATTGCGTCCGTGCCGGCGGGTGCTGTCGCCTGAACGTTAGGATCCGCGGTTGCGGTCTCCGCGGTTCCACCAGCACCTGGATCTGTGGTAGCCGTGGCCTGGTCGGTGCCTGTACCCTGGCCCGTACCCTGACCCTGAGCACCCCAATTGATCGTAGAGCCCAACACCTCAGAAGCTAAGACGACACCCTGTAGAGGCTGACCCTGGTCGGTGCCTGTACCAGCACCCGTTCCCGGGTCAGTTGTTCCAACGGTTGCAGTCGCCTGATCGGTCCCAACAGTCGCCGTTGCCTGATCTGTGCCAGCCCCCGCACCGGTTCCGGTTGCGGTCGCATCACCGACCGCGGTTCCAGCTCCAGCCTCAGGAGTATTTGCAGTGCCACCAGCACCGCCGCCTTCCCAGTAACCACGGATATCGACATCCCAATCAGTCGCAGGCTGTCCCATCTCCGGGAGAGTCCCTAGATCGACGTCTGGCGCGTTGCTGAAGGTATCAACATCGGTTTGCAGGATAAAGGCATTCTGCTGTCCACCGGTCGCATCACCCGTTCCGGTCTGTAACTCTAAAGATTGCCACGGAACCAGGATCTCGCGTTCGCCAAGATCGAGGAATCCACCTGTGCCCACCACCACATAGGTAACCTGGCTGTTATCCATATCCAATACCAGGTCTTCTACATCGCCGATCTGTTCTCCATCCTGACTCCAAACGGTGAAGTCAAGCTGGTTCGACACACGTGCAGGATTCACACCACCTGTCACAGGGACACCCGGCGTTTCGGTCATGGTGCCTTCTGCAGTGGCGGCTTCTGTGGCCGTACCGCCCGAATCCTCGGTGGCATCGACGGTCACCGGAGGCGGTGATTCAACCACATTTGTACTGGTTGCTCCTCCTCCACAGGCAGCCAGTACCAGGGCGGCCAGTACCAGCGTTGACAAAAGCAAACTGAACTTTCTCATTCTTCTTTCTCTCCTTATCCTGAATTCGAAATCAGCTCTGTCAATAAAAACATGTCACTCCGAGTGAGCAGGGTAGGTCTCTGGCTTTCTCAATTGAGACTTCTCGCTCTAATCAGGGTGACACGTTCAAGACGAGCTTTAGCCTTGGGGCTATCTACATGTCTAAGCATATTCGAATTTGTCTGATAATCAATGGGGGAAGACCAAAAGCTTAAAATAGGGATTCCCTTACCCTATCGGGATTTCCGAGTAGGGTTCATTAAAATTTTCAAATAGAGCTAAGGGATTACTCATGAACTCCCCAAAACAGATTGGGTACATCCCCCATTGTAGAGTTCGCACGTCAGAAGTAAATTAATAATAAGTAAGTTGGTGTAAAAAGTTTTACTACTTTTACTGATGAAAGGAGTTTAAGATGGATCTCTTACAATGGGCACTAATTGCGTTTGTCGTAGCGATCGTTGCGGGTCTCTTCGGTTTTACCGGAGTGGCACAGGGCGCAGCCTCGATCGGGAGAGTTTTGTTCGGTTTGTTCCTGGTGGTTGCCGCGGTCTTTCTGGTTCTGGCGCTCCTGGGCGTGAGCATCCTGACCTAAGTTCATATATTTAAGGGTGGCGGTAAATTGGAATGCTTTACAACAGCGAAATCGAGGGATTCACAATTCTCCTAGAGACGAATCCCTCGATTTCGTTTTAACCAAAAAGACGGGCTTGTGCCCGTCTTCCAACTATAAGACTAGCTGACGATAAACTACTGAACTATTTTACTCTTCTGCTAGGGGGTTGAACCCGCGCCCCAGGATCTCCTGGGCTGCCGAGACCACAACAAATGCGCTGGAATCCTCTTTGTTTACTGCCGCTTTCAGATTATGCACCTCTGTCACGGTTAATGCGCAGATGAGCACAGAGCGCTCCTGGCCCGTATACATCCCCTTGCCTGAAAGAGCTGTCACACCCCGCCCCAGATCGCTGAGGATTCGTCCCGCCACAGCTTCGGCTTTGCTGGTAATGATCAGCGCCATTAGCTGTTTTCTGCGATGAGGTGGCGCCAGGAACGCATGTAAACCTTTTCTAATACCGTCCTCAGAAAATATGGAAGTGACCGCCTCCTCACCGAAGCGAGGTAACACCTCACCCGTTGCACGGTTCATGCTGATGGTAGCCAGAGCCAGGACCACGAGAGAACCATAGAACCCAAGCCCAAGCGCGATCATAATCTCGCCTGAGATGAGTCCCACCCCGCTACGCTCGATAAACACAGCCAAATTTACTGCTGGCTCCGGGAACAACCAGATCTTTGCCACCCAGGCGGCGTTCAGGATCAAAAAGATCCAGATGTAGTTCCGGCGTAACCGGCGGCCGACCGCTTCCCACATCGAGATGGGAAAACTCGGTGAGAGCAAATTTTCTGCAAGGCTTTCCGCCCATTCAGGGGAAGGATGAAATGGCGGGACAAGCATTGCTGCATAAAAATCGGTTTCCATTAGGCGCACGCGATAGCTCCAAAGCTCATAATACCGATAACGTCTTGCTTCGATCATCAGGAACCATAACACCAGCAATGTATTCAGAATAATGATTGCATGATGGATATCTGGCTGGCTGAACGCAATGGATAAGGTTGCGCCTGTAGAAACAACCGCCCAGTTCGTCGTTGTATCCAGCCGCTGCCGCCAGACGTTGGCGCGCTGAATTTCGGCGCGGAAGAAATGCACCATGGCGGTCACAAATTCGCTGGTCTTTAAGCGGTAGCCGCGATAAGTCCAGACGGGCTCGTCTGGATCCAGAGACGGGGGAACTTTTGGTCCGGGCATATGCAACGTTTATACACTATTTAGGCTTGCGGGAAAAGTGTTCTCATCCAATGCCAAGACACTTATGCCGAACAGACGGTCTTCCGCAGTTCTGCTTTTTGCACTTTCCCCATCGCGTTGCGAGGCAGATCATCTCTAAAAACGATGGCCTTGGGCGACTTATACGGCGCGAGCCGCTCACGACAGAAAGCGATCAAGTCCGCGCTCGAGACGGATTCGCCTCCATTGAGCACCACCACCGCCGTGACCCGCTCTCCCCACTCGCGGTCGGAGCAGCCGATCACCGCGCAGGCCGCCACGGAGGGATGCTCCGCCAGCACGCGCTCCACCTCCGGGGGATAAATGTTCAACCCGCCGCTGATGATCAGATCCTTTGAGCGTCCACAGAGGGTGAGATACCCGTCGGGTTCGCGAAAGCCCAGATCGCCCGTGCGGAACCAGCCGTCGGCTGTGAATGATTCGGCAGTCTTCTGCGGCTGCTTCCAGTAGCCCTTGAAGATATTCGGTCCGCGCAATTGCACTTCGCCGATCTCTCCATTCGGCAGCGGCTGATTGTTTTCCGGGTTAACCACGCGCACGTCTACGCCTGTCAGAGGCAAGCCCACCGAGCCCAAGCGCCGTTCACCGTTCAACAGGTTGGAGCAATTCATCCCGGTCTCAGTCATGCCATAACGTTCGAGCAAGGTGTAGCCAAAGGTCTGTTGAAAGCCGGTAAACACTTCGTCGGGCAGGCGATCTGAACCGGAGGTGATCAAGCGTACACGAGACAAATCGAATCGACTCGCATCGGGCACATCGAGCAATCGATGATGGATAGTTGGTACGGCCATAAACACCGTGCACTGTCCACTCGCCAGCATTTCCAGCGTTCTTTGCGCATCGAACTCGCGCATGAGCAAAGTGGTCGCGCCGGCATGCAGGGCTCCATGCAGCGCAACGAATAATCCATGCACATGGAAAATCGGCAAAACGTGGAGCAGCACATCATCCGGCCGCCAACCCCAGGCCGAGTGCAGAGACTGGAGATTGGAGACTAGGTTGCCATGGGTGATCTCCGCACCTTTCGGGCGTCCCGTCGTCCCGCTGGTGTAAATAATGACGGCAGTGTGCTGAGAGTCACCGGTGGTTGAGTAGCCCTGAGCGTCTTCTGCGAAGGGCGTATCGGGACCAGTTGTTGGTGAGTAATTCGTAATTAGTAATTGAAACTTTTCTGGCTCGACCGGATCCAGAAAAACACAATCCTGCAATTCCGGTAAACGTGAAAGAATGGATTGCACTTTTTCTTTGGAAGACTCAAGCGTGAAGAATAACTTAGCTCCCGAGTCACTTAAAAAATATTCGACTTCATCGGGCGGATACGCCAGGTTAAGCGGCAGAGTAATCGCACCGAGTTGTATTGTGGCCAGATGTAAAAGGATGAATTCAAGAGATTTGGTCAACTGCAACGCTACGCGGTCGCCTGGCTGGATTCCCAGGCTTTGCAAATACCCCGCTGTCTGCCGGACGAGACCATCCAGTTCCGCATAGGTCACCCGCTGCAATGGTGGGTCAATAAACTCCAGCGCGACTTTGTTTGGATATAGACGAACGTTATCAATAAAAGAGTTTAAAAATGACATACGTGAACAAAAGATAATATGAATTGAATCTAGCTATAGAAAGCAGTATAGCACTTTTTCTAAGCAGGCGTTCTTTCACAAGAATTATTCGAACTGCATCATACTCGGGGCACCATTCATCGCGTAGCACACCCGGCTAAAGGCCGAAAGGCGCGCGGTTACCGGGTCTAAGCCCCATACGTTGGAAATCGCCAATACTGCATAAGTGATTCAAAAAGTAGCAAGGCAATGAATTCCACGCAATTGATACAGTACAGAGACGAAAACAAAACCTGCGCAGAAACTATTTCTGCGCAGGCTCTTGATCCTGATTCAATCAGGAGTAGATGTTGCTTCTACTCGGCCGCGACTATTGCCAGAACGCCTCGAATTCGTCATCCCACCCTTCGGTGGTCGTATCCGGCCACGTATCATTGTCGAAGAATGGAGCATCCTGAAGCATAGCCGGGTCGGCATTAATAACGAACGCCTCATTAGCAGCATCCCACTGGAAGACGCGCAGTGGAACCGGTATCCAACGTTCCCCCTCATCAAAGGCCGCATTGACTACAACGTACAATATATTACCAGCGTCAGTGTCGACGATCATATCCTCGATAACGCCATCAAAGTCGCCAACACCCGGACCCGCAGGGGCTGTTGCTATTGCAGGATCTACTGTTGCAGTCGCCTGGTCCAGAGCTGGGGTTGCAGTAACCTGTTCTTGACCCTCACCCTGACCCATTAATGTGACAGTAGAGCCTAGCACATCGGATGCTAACGCAACCCCTTGCAAATCGGCGACGCCTGGAGTTTCCGTAGCTTCAGCAGTAGCAGCCGGGCTCGCCGTAGCGGTTGCATCGGCAGCTGCTGTTGCTTCCGGAGTCGCTGTACCGGGGAGGGTTCCCGTTTCCCAGTAGGTACGAAAATCTGCGTCCCAATCCCCGGCGGGTTCACCTCTGCCAGGCAGGATTGCATCTATATCAGCATCCGGTGCGTTCTCAAACAATTCTTGATCGGCCAGCAGAATAAACGCATTCTGGTCTCCCGCCGGTCCACCACTTCCCGCCATCTGGAGCTCAAGTAAATTCCAAGGCACCAACACATCCTTCTCACCGATTTCGAGGAATCCGCCCGTACCCACAATCACATGGGCAACCGTGCTGTTATCCAGGTCGAGGATCATGTCATTCACTTCGCCAATCTGCTCACCATTCTGATTCCAGATGTCAAGATCCAGCTGGTTGGACAAACGGGATGGATCGTTCTCCCCCGTTATGGGAATGCCAGGGGTGGCTGTTTGATCCCCAGGCATCACTGTTTCCGTCGCCAGGGGAGTCTCGGTCGCGATCGGTTCCTCTGTCAAAACAGGGGTTTCGGTGTTAGGAGCGACTGTCCCTGTTTCCTCTGCGCCACAGGCTGCAAGCAGCAGGGCTACTAAAACTAGCGTTGATAGTAATAGGTTGATCTTTTTCATTTGTACTCCTTCCTTTTTTGTTTTGCCCATTTGAATCTTCCCCAAAAAACATATCACTCTGAGAGAGCATCAGTCCTAACCAAACGGTCTCGTTCTTTCTCATTCGAGACGTTTTGCTCTACGTCAGAGTGACACGTTTTAGACGAGCTCTAGCGAACCCCATAGGCTATCTTCGTCAAGGATATCTTATTCGTTTAGATAATCAATGGGGGAAAGACCAAAAGGGAAAGATCGGGGAATCCCTTTACGGGGTGGGGAAACTCCCAAAGCTATGATAAATATTCATAAAGAAAATAGTGAGTGCTTCATAAATCCCCTAAATCAAATAGATACCTGCCGCGCAACCCGGTTTGCGCTCACTGGAGTAGCACCAGGCGCTGCTTCTATAAGCAAAGCATAATTTGATTTGTTCCTGGATGCGCTTCTGGGTGAGAGTGCTTTTGCCTAAGTTTGCGCCACATTAGACGATCACGAACAAAAACTTGAGAATTTCTCCGGAGATCTCTTCCACTTCACTCTTAATAACTTTTCAAGCTTCCATGGCAGATCCGCCATTTCCATAGTGCGCACTACGAGCGCCAGTTTGAAATTCGTAATGGAATCCTCTCATCACCCAGCTCATGGCACAGCTCTTTTAACCGCTCATAAGCTCCCTGCCACTTGAGATCGTTTAATTTCTCCTGGAGTGGAACATCTTCGCGCACCGTCGCTAACTTTTTGTAGAGCAACGCCTCCTCCCAACGTTGCGACAGGCTCTTCGCCAGACTCGCCGCGCGCCCGGCGCTGATGGAAGCTACTCTCCATTTTCCGGGATCATCTGGAATTGCTTCCATGCGCTTATAGTGTGCCAGCACTACCGACGCCGACTTGGCACCCCAGCCTGGGATGCCGGGGTAACCATCCGCGGAATCGCCGACCAGCGCCAGCCAGTCTGGCATGGATTCCGGACTCACGCCGTATTTCTCGATCACGCCCGCCTCATCGATGATGATATCCCGCCGACGGTCCCAGCATACGATCTTATTCCCCTCAACCAGTTGCGCCAAGTCCTTATCCGGAGAGCAGATGAGGATCTGTTCGACAGATTTGTTCTTACTGAAGCGCTTCGCCGCCGTGCCCAGAGCATCGTCTGCCTCGAACTCCACCATCGGCCAGACGACCAGCCCCAGCGCGGAAACCGCCTCTTCCGCCAGTGGGAATTGAGCAAGCAAGTTTGGGTCAACGCCCTCGCTGGTTTTGTAGCCGGTGTATAGATCGTTCCGGAAAGATTCGATCACATGGTCGAAGGCAACACCGACATGGGTCACGCCCGGGCTCGTGACCAGCATCAACAGGCTCCTTATCAGCCCAAGCGTCGCGCCGACCTCACGTCCATCGGGGGCTTTCTTCGGAGGCGCGCCAAAGTGGTTGCGGAAGAGTTCGTAGGTGCCATCCACCAGATGGATTTTCATGGAGATGTTGTCCTTTATTCGTTTTTCACAGGCGCATCGAGAAATTCATTGATCATCGGGACCAGCCACTCGGCGCGATCGGCGATGCTGACGTGCGATGTGCCCGGTAGTACCGCAAGCTGTGAGTTCGGCAGGCCTGCTGGCGTATCTCCAAAGACTCCACCGCCGAGCAGGCGGAAAAATTCCACCGCGTGTTCCGGGCGAATGAGATCGGAATCACCGATGATCAGCAGTGTGGGTGCCTTGATCCCGCGGATCGCCTCCTCAGAGAATTCCTTGATCTGGCGATCCATCTCTGTTTTCTTGGCGAAGAGTCTTGAAAAATGCTCGGGGTGCGGCGCGATCTGCATGTATTCTTGATGCCATGGCGAGCCGTACATCATTTCCGGTTTCATTTCGCCCAATCCCTCCATCAGCCCGGGGTGGATGCCGCCGAGTGCATATCCTACTGACATCACCACCAGCTTGCGCACCATTTCGGGATGCCGGGTGACGATATGCAGCGCAACGCTACCCCCGTTGCTGTAGCCCAGGATATCCGCCTGCTCAATTCCCAGTTGCGGGAGAGCGGCAGCGACATCATCTGCCATACCTTCGACAGTCAGCGGGCGATCGATATCCGCGGTGCGCCCGTGTCCCTGCAGCTCGAACGCGATGACCTGGCGCTTCTCTGCAAGACCCGGCAGGATTTTCCCGAATGAGGTGCCGATGGCTGAGAACGCGCCATGCAGCAACACCAGCGGCTGCCCCTCGCCATGGATTTCATAATACATTTTCAGCCCGTTCACAGGAACATAGTCAGACTTAAAAGCAGTGTCTGCCATAAAGATCTCCTTGAGAAAGTTTGGATTTCAAGCCTTGTCTTTGAACGAAAGTCCTTTTTCTGCTAACGCCTGGCGGAGCTTACCGATGGCATTCGGACCCACACCATGTAATTCCTTGATCTCCGCCTCGCTGAACTTTGTTAGCTGCTTAAGATTCTTGACTCCGGCACCAGCAAGTGCGCGTTCGGCAGGCGCGCCTAGCTTTGGAGGTAGATCACTTGATGCGTTTTTCCCACCTGTCCGCGACTTGCCATCGAGTTTTAAAGTGTCGGAAGCATCACGATGAGGCCCTGTTGTCTGCCGCACCTCGAACTGTGGACCGTGCTGGATCACATAAGCCAACGCTCGCGCATGTCCTACGCCTAATCCATAATCTTGCTTAAGCCAGGCGATGATATCTTTATGCTCGGTGATCTTCTTCCGTTTTGCCTCTGCGATAAACTCTTTTGGTGTTATGCCTGTCTTTTCTTCAATATTATCCAGATACGCTTGAAATGACATGGTTTCTCCAATCCGGTTTGATTACTTTATGACGCGGAAGCGCAGGTGTGTTCTGCCACCCGGTAATTCCATTACAGATAATCGCTCCAGCTTCACTTGTTCCGTATCGATATCTTCAAACGGCCGCAAACCACCGCCAAGGAAAACCGGCATGATGTCGATATGCAGCTCATCGGCAAGACCCGCTTTTAGACATTGCTGCGCAGTGCTTGCGGCACCAATCACATTGACTTCTTTATTGCCCGCAGCCGCTCTTGCCTGCCGGATCGCGCTTTCAATACCATCCGTGATATAGGTAAACGTTAGGCTCTCCGTCTCCTTTGGATGCTTTTCGGGAGGTTCATGAGTCAGAACGAAGATCGGTACCTGATACTCGTAATTGCCTGCAAACCAATCGGGATCTTCTGCCATGGCATACGAGTTGCGACCCATGACCACCGCGCCGGTATTTTGTATAGATTCCTCTCCCGGCTTGGTCTCGCGCCAGGCAGCCAGATCGGGATACAGAGCGGCCACACTGCCATTGCGATCATTGACAAAGCCGTCCAATGAAATGGTCATCCCTAAAATGACTTTACCCATAAAATCTCCGTTTGGAAAACTTGTTTTGAAAACTTATGAACTATGCATGACGCGCACTGAAACCGGCTCGCTGATTCCCTTGAGGTCCAGGCTGCGCGACTCAAGCTGGCTATTATCCATGCCTGCCTGTTTCAGTGCCTGCTCGCTGACAACGATCTCACCTGTCTCCGCTTTCGAAGCCAAACGCGCCGCCAGATTGACCTCATCCCCGATCGCGGAGATTTCAGTCAGACCCTCCGCGGCTCCCATCGCCCCAAAGTAAGCAACTCCCGCATGGACGCCGATGCCCACGGGAATCTTCTGCTGCTCCATGGCGCGCAGAAGCTTTTGCGCCACCTGGATGGTGCGCCGCACATAGTCCGGTCCGGCAAAACCTGCACCCCAGAACGCGGCGACGGAGTCGCCTGCCAGCTTTTCCACCAGCCCATCCGCATCAATGATCAGCTTCGTGGCGTGCGTATAAAACCGGTTGATCAACTGGCTGAATTCTGTCGGACTCATTTTCTCTGACAGCGCTGTGGAACCACGGACATCAATGAACAGCATAGACATCGGCACCTCGGCTCCCCCGGGAAATTCCTGCGAGGCACGGTCACACAGATTGCAATAGCGAGGATTCAAGGCAGAACGCTCCTTGCCGAACACGACCCGCATCAACGCCCCGCCGATTCCCTGAAAGGGCGCGTTACAAAATTTGCAGCGCGGGTCACGCGGCAGCATGCCCTGCACATGGCGCAGCCGTTTATCGACGGCAAACGCGTTGGTGGTAAACCAGAACCACCAAACATTTCCCACATCTACAGATTTCTTATCACTCATCTCTAAAGTCAATCAATATAGTTAACTATACTCTACAAATTTACCGGGATGCGCTGATCCGGGTGACCGGCTGGATCGAGTACCCAATGTCCCTGCGCGATCGCCCGATAGAGACGATAAAGAGCGGGTGCTCGCACATCTTCTGGCGTTATTATTCTCACCCCGTGCTCCGCGGGATCCTCAAATCGTCCGTTATAGATTTGGATGCCCCGGTCAAATCCAATCCCTGATAGTTCCTCGGCAATTGCGGACATATACACAGCCTGACCCATACCAACGGGAATCCGGGAGTCGAAAATGACAATGCTTACTTGCGGACGCAGAAGAATGTTGTGTGAGTGTAATGCTTCTGGAGATGACATCCAGTAGAACTCTTGATAGTTCTCAGAAGCAAAGTAGACGGGTGACACCCAGGGTCGTCCGGACTCATCGGCCGTTCCCAAAACCAGATACACGATCGAATCGATAATCTCCCGCGCAACTGCTCCCAGATCTCGTTGATTCATTCGTTTCTATCCTTTCAGAACCATAATTCACACAACTCTGATCATTGTCGCCTCGTACCCGCCTCCCGGCCATTCCCATTGTCCGATCAGTGTATTGCAGTCTTCACTGAATCGACCTTTGTAACGGTTGTCTGCACCCAGATCTCCAAACCAGTTATTAAACGTATGTTCATCGACCTCCCACGTATACTCAAGTGGATGAGGATTTTGATTGCTGAACACATGCGTTTTCAGGCGATCGCTCTTCTCATCGTAGCCAATGTACTCGACACCGGTAAACGCTCGGCCGGCATAATCGAAGCTAAAGCGATGCACGAGGAAGAATCCACCTTCCAGCCACTCGAAGGTGGATTGCCCCCGGATCTCTGCATTCGTGGTGAAATCCCGTCCCTTTAGGTCCCATGTGCCAACCATCATTTCCAGTGCCTTGAGCGCGGGGTTGGGCTTGATCTCCTCTGTCATCTCATTTTCTCTCTTTCAATTAATCACATGGAACCTGGGTCCGGCGATAAAGCCATCCAGCGACATGGTGAATTCGGCAGTTACGTTTCCCATATGATTCTTCCTTGATGAAGGCTTGCGAAGGTTGGCTCTATCAGGCGAGGTCCGGGTATGCGCCTGGCACTTCCGGCTCTGTCTTATGATTTTCGTAATTCTCCGACAAAGCCCGATAAGCATTCGAGCGCATCGCCATGAGTGTGACGGCCAGGCCGATCAGCCCTGCGACCGTGAACAGCAGCGCCAGACCGCGATCGGTGCCGGTGCCAAACCAGGAACCCAGCAGGTCCACACCAACGCCGGTCGTCATGAACGGGATAAAGATCAGCTGCGCGATCGGCCCAATCATAAACGCCGTGATAGGCGAGGCCGCCTGCTCCACGCTTTGGGCAAAGCCAAACACGCGTCCCTGGCGCTCGGGCGGGACGACCTTCTGCAGGATTGTCTGCTCGGCGGCTTCCACGGCCGGGATCAGACACAGCCAGACGAACATGCCAACTGCCAGAAGCACAATCGATGCCTGCAGGGTAAAGACACTACAGATCAACCACATGACAATATTTGCCAGAAAGAGGGTGCGCAGCGGACTCTTACCCAACCCCCTCTTTGCGACCACCATGCCGCCGACGATGAATCCCAGGCTTAGCACGCCCCACAACACTCCCCAGACCTGCACCGATACGAGCAGCAGACCATAGGCATCCATCAGCGACATAAAAATGCCGCCCAGGAAGTTATTGAAGGTATGGAAAAAGATCAATCCAAAAAGACCCGGCACAAGTTGAATAACTCGGATCGTCCCGCGCACATCGATTCCTTCATGATGGTGATCGTGTTCGTGCATAGGCTGACCGTCATGCTCATGGCGTATTCGTTTCGGCAGGTCAGGAATGGTAAGCGTCGCGAGATGAGCAATGACCAGCAAGCTCATCACGACGGCGATCGCAAGCACCCAGAACATACCGAGATAACCAACAGCCAGACCACTGAAAATGGAAGCTCCCAGGAAGGACACACCGTTGGCAGTGCCCACCAGCCCGTTGGCTTTATCTCGATCGTCTTCAGGCACCAGGATGGTCACAAGTGTGGAGAGCGCGATACCGCGAAGATTACCAATGATCGCGCCCACGAGCGCCAGCACGATGAACGCCCAGAGTCGAACGCTCGATGCATCCTGAAATTCTTCATAGGGCGTCACCGCAAAAATGAAGCTGGCAATCGCGTATGCGACAAGCGAAAAGAGGCTTGAAAGTAACATCACGCGTTTCTTCGGGTAGCGGTCCACCAGAGACCCGAGAAAAAATCCCGAGAACGCGATCGTCAACGTGAACACACCTGCCATGACCGATGTGGCGATCACGGATCTGGTTTCCAGATACACCCAGAAGGTGACGGCAAACCACACGAAGTTATTGGTAATGAAAGCAATAAGTGAGTTGACCAGGGTTAGGTGAAATGTTCTCATGAGTAAATTTGCATCTCCATTCTTCTAAAAGTAGCTCACTTTTCTATCAGGTCAAGACGCCAGTCGTTTACGGTCATAGGCCGGCCAGGCGGATACTCGAACTGGCACTCCTCGATCAAGGCGAATCCAAGTTTGCGGCAGATCGCGTTCGAGGCCGCGTTCTCCACTGAAGGGAAAGCATGCATATAACGATATTGGGGCTGTATACGCGCATGTTCGATCACAGCCCTGGCAGCTTGTGTCGCGATGCCTCTGCCCTGATAGGCAGGCAGCACCAGCCAACCCATTTCATACACCGGCTGATCCCGCCAGTTCTTCCTCCAGTATCCGACATTGCCTACACCTTCACCGGTAGGAACCCAGACAATTTTGAACATGCGGTCGGTTCCATTTTTCGGCAGGCGCGTGTAGCGTATGTGGCGCCGGAGGATTTGCTCATCCTTCTCCGGCCCACCAAGATGTTTCATCATCTCCGGGTCACCCAGCAGTTTTTGTAAAAGTGGAAGATCGCCCTCCGACCAGGGTTGGATCTGAACTTCATCCATGTGACTTCATGATCTAATTGCCGCGGTACTGCCAGAGTTGCACCAGATTTCCTTCGGGGTCTTTCAACGTTGCAATGGACATGTCACCACCATAATCAGTGGGATCTTCGATGAATTCCACGCCAGCATTTCTCAGGCGTTGCCAGTCCGCAGCTAGGTCATCGCTTTCGAATCCCACCATGTGCCGCGCCGGATCAGAATTCCGTCCATGCACCTCACTGTGGGTTCCCAGCCCAAGCGTAGCACTCTCGGGATTATCTTCACCCAAAACGACAAAGCCCTCTGATTCGTGGACCACTTTGAGTCCAAGCACGTCTCGGTAAAACGGCAACAAGTTATTTAGATCTTCGCTCCAGATCGATGCACCGGCAAATTTCTTGATCATCCTGCTTCTCCTTTTTCAGCTTTCTTGCTCCTGGTCTTTTTCTTTTGCTTCCGCTCCGAATTTTCCTTCACTCTGTACTCAACGATCCTGCGAATCAATGGCAAGGGGAGCGGCTCATCAATCGGAAACTGGACCGATCCTTTGGCTCCTTTATAGGGAGCCAGTTCTTCCCTGAATGCCTCGATGCCGGTCGGCGTGGGATAAAACCCAATGTGATTTTTGAATGCCGCGAAATGCACCAAGTTGCCATTCAACGTAAATGTAGGCATCTGGTAATTGATTGTTTCTTCCGCGTCCGGCGCAGCGTCTCGAATGGTCTGCCTGAGCTCATTCAAAATCGCCTTTACATCGTCGGGGAAGGCGTTGATGTATTCATCCATGGTCTCGTACTGTCTTTTGGATGCGTCCATCGTTAATTCATCCTTCCTTTATTGCGGACCCAAAACCGGGATATTTTGGTTGAGCCGGAAGAGATTCGTTGGATCGTAGCGAGCTTTGACTTCTACGAGCCGGTCCCACGTGGCCCCCGGGTAGGCCGCGCGGATCCGCGCCTCTCCCTCATCCCCGAGGAAATTCACATACGCGCCCTGATCGCTCTGCAGCAAGGCGGACGCGAAATCCGCAACCCAGGCCTCATGCATGGCTTTCTCTTCAGGGTTTTCGTAAAGTGCGGCAATATTCACCATGATCTTCGATTTGCGGTGGGCAAATGCCGTAGCATCCACCGGCACGCGCGCCATTGCTCCACCCAGTACCCGTAATTGGGCGACCTTCATCGAGGCAGTGGATGACTGCAGGTGTTCCACAATTGTTTCTGCAACGGAACGATCGACACGATCCATAAACATTGTGTGCGACGCAGCTATCGGGTGATACTCGCCTTCTTCCGGAGGATAAATTTCAGGGTAGGGCATCGGCTTGAGCATATCAGCAAGGGGTGTGGCCAAAGCTCGGAACGGTGCCAAGGCCCGTTCACCTGCCGCGGCTTCGCCCGCGTAGACCAGGAATGCCATGATAATGAGCTTACCGTGCGTCTCTTGAGGCAGAAACGGCATGGGCGGCGCGAACATCACATTGCCAATCCCAGAAAGCTCCTCCGGTGCAGCTTCTGATTCCGCCATAAATCCCGCGATCGTGTCGGGCGTGGCAGGTAGGATGAGCATGCCTCCCACAACAGATGGCACTTCGTGCAGTTGGAACTTGAAACGGGTTACGACGCCAAAGTTGCCGCCACCACCGCGGATGGCCCAGAAGAGGTCTGAGTGAGTCTGCTCATCGACATGACGGGTCTGGCCATCTGCCGTGACCACTTCAGCGGCGAGCAGATTGTCGATGGTGAGACCGTATTTGCGGACGAGATATCCGACGCCTCCGCCCAGCGTAATGCCACCGATCCCGACCGAGCCTGTATCGCCAAAGCCGACGGCCAGTCCATGCGCAGCAGTTGCTGTGGTCAATTCGCCAGCCGTCAAACCCGTCTCAGCCCAGGCAGTGCGAGACTCTGGATCGATTTGCAGATCCTTCATGTTCGAGAGGTCCAGCACGATCCCATCATCGCATACACTGTGACCGACGGCGCTGTGACCGCCACTACGCACCGCGAGAGGCAGTCCGCTCTCACGCGCCAGGTTCACCACACGGACGACATCGTTCGAATCCGCAACCCGGATAATGACCGCGGGTCGGCGATCCACGCCGCCATAGAAGACAGTACGCGCTTTGTCGTACTCAGGGTCTCCGGGCGCGATAACGCGGTCTGGGAAATCGCTGCGAATTTTTGGGATGGAGATCGTTGTCGGGGCAGCTTGAATATTGGTCTTGTTTACCATTCGTAACTCTCCTCTATTAAGTTGGTTTTGCGACTTGTAAGTTATCTGGCTTCGTCTTCCAGCCAGTGGGTAATGAACCGACTGCTGACGTGAATGTCGATCTGACGTAATCTCTTGTCACTCGAATTCATGAACTTGTGTGGAACATCTGCCGGAACAATAATGATCTGGCCAGCACGCGCTTCCATTGTGGCAGAGCCAACGGTAAAGGTGGCTACACCTTCCTGTATGATAAAGATCTCTTCGTAGGGGTGTTTGTGCAATCGTATCGTACCGCCGGGCAACATGTCAACCCAGATAAATGAGACATGGGTATCCTGATACTGAGCACCCTGGAACTCATAGGTATTTCCATCAGAGGGCAGGTCATCCCGGTGCAGGGCAATATAGCTCACCAGATTATTTCCTCTCAGGCTGATAGTGCAGCAATACAACCCCGGAGGGAAAGGATTTCGTTTCGACGAGTTTTAGACCACTATAGAAGCCATCGGGAAAGACCTTCTTTCCGCTTCCCAATACGATTGGAAAGACGAGCAAGCTGTATTCATCCACCAGATCGGCCTGGGCAAGCGTGTGGACCAGCACGCTGCTTCCATCCACATAGATATCTTTGCCAGGCTGCGCCTTTAGTTTTCGCACTTCCTCCACCACATTTTCACGGATGATCGTAGATTTCCGCCACGCGTCGGCTGATTTCAATGTGGTCGAGACCACGTATTTTTTCAGTCCATTGAGCAAAGTGGCAAACGGGTCGTCCGCTGGAGCGGATTCAAATGCCCCGGCGTGGGTCTGCCATGTTTTGCGGCCTAACAAGAGCGCATCGGCTTTGTTTATTTCCTCAAAGAGAGTTGCGCCCATATCGTCATGCCAATACGGCATCGTCCAACCGCCGTAGGCAAACCCGCCGTCGGTGTCTTCCTCGGCGCCACCCGGCGCTTGCATCACGCCGTCAAGCGAAACAAACTCGGCAACAGTAATTTTTCTCATACAATGCTCCCTTGTTGATTATTTCTTTTTCTTGCCAGACTCATTATAGGCAACAGCAGAACGGACAAGGTCCTTTAAGGCATCCTCATCAAACTCCTCACGTTCGCTGAGATCGATGGCACGCGTCGCCTTGGCATCTAGCCCGGCATTGAAAAGACCTCTTGGGTCCTCCAGGGAAGCGCCTTTGAAAAAGTTGAGCTTCACATGATCCTTGAACACCCCCGCGGCAACTACATTGCCCTTGTACGACCAAACCGGGGTGTCCCACTTCCATTCCTCGGTGAGATTCGGCGCGGACTCCAGGATCAGCTTACGCAAGCGGGCGATCGTCTTGCCGCGCCAGTCACCCAGATCCCTGATATATTGATCGATCTGCTGGGATGGAGACAAGCTATCGTTTGAGTCGGTTTGTTTCATAATTTTCTCCTGTGATTAGTTCTGCAGCTTGATTAAATCGGCCAGGGCTTTTTCCAGAAGTTTCCGATTTGACTGTATATCATCCCTGCTGGAAAAGTATGCCATTCTTCTATCCGGATAGTCTCCTTCCAGAAGCGGACTCGTAACCCTGGCAATCATGGGGTTATGAAACACCAAATGAATGCGTTCCTTTGCTCGAAGATTGAAGGTAACGAGATATTCCCCTTTATAGGAGAAGGATGGCGCGTTCCATTTGATTTGCTCGGCAATGTCTTCGTTCACATTCTTGATAATCTCTCGAATCATTTCCACTTCGGCTTTAAACGGATGATCAAGCGTGTCCAGAAACGCATTCACCTGCTCTGTACCCGTCACTGAGTTTGCTTTTTTCAATCTGATCCTCCATGATATGTGCCCCATGCTGAATCTTTGCCGGAAGGTTTTTGGCTAGAACATTCCGTATTGATTTGGAGAGTCTTCTGGGATCGCCTGTCCAATATCCCAGAGTTCTACAATACGGCCATTCTCGAATCGAAAAATGTGGACAACGGCTCCGCCCAGATCACCAGGTCTTTGTCGCACATGAGAATGCACGGTCACAAAGTCACCTTCGCCAATGGCATGCTTCACGTCCAGGCTCTTCTCTGGATTCTGGCGCGCGTTCTCCTCCATCCCTACCATCAGGCTATCGGCGGACCCTTCGTAATATGGATTATGGTGTTTAAATCCTGGCCCGACAAACTTTGCATACGCCTCGCGAGCCTGCCCACTGGAAGCCAGTTTGAGGAAAAGAATAGCTGCATCCCTGTTATCAGCCGTCATAACTATTGGACTTATCCCCTCAAAGTTTCCGCGAGTTTGTCGAAGGACTCGCTCCAGCCCTGTTGCGTGCCTTCACTGTCAGGTCCGGTGGGAACGCCAACATGTTCCAGAGTCATCCTCGTCTTGCCATCCAAGTCTTCAAATGTCACAACGACAAGCATCTCAAGCGGAAAATCTGGACTCATACCGTAATGAGTACCAGGGACGACATTTCCCTGCTCATCCGCAAAAGAATCGGTAAAGACGATTCGTTCCATTGGAATAATTTCGCGAAACACACCCGTTCCCCAGTAATCGCGGCCTTCGGGTGAGCGCATGCAATTCAGATATTTTCCCCCGACCCGAAAATCGATCTCGCAGAATGGGCAGGTGTAGTCTTTTGGCCCCCACCAGCGCTGAAAATGCTCAGGATCTGTCCAAGCTTTCCAGACAAGTTCGCGTGGCGCATCGAAGATACGCGTAATCAGCACATTTTGTTTTCCTCGTTCACCGATAAGATCATTTTTCGCCATGGTTTTTCTCCTTTTTCTGGATCTCGCTCAGATACTCATCAAGGCGGTCAAAACGCTGTTCCCATATTTTTTGGTACTGCTCGACCCAATCTGAGACTTCGTGAAGTTTCTCCAATCGGGCTTCACAATAGCGCTCGCGTCCCTGCTGGCGGACAACAACAAGCCCACACTCCGCCAGGATTTTGATGTGTCGGGAGACCGCCGGGCGGCTGATATCAAAATGCTTCGCTACATCGCTGAGCGTAAGCTTTTGCTTGGCTAATAAACCTATGATGGCTCTTCTATTGGGATCGGCAATTGCCTGGAAAACATCTCTTCTCATTCTGCAAATGTAACCGTTCGGTTACCAATATGACCAATAATAGAACATTTGTCCTGTTTTGTCAAGTTGGGAAGTCTCTAATTTCTGAATTCTGGTGACTTTCCATATGAACGAAATGAAATCCACTATTGTTATGGTGCAGTGAATTAAGCTTCTTCGCCCAACATAGAAACGTCCCGATGAAGCCTGCGAGCGCATCCGCTCCAGATGTGTGACCGACAGATAGTAATCTGGTAATTCGTAATTGGATTGTGGATACATCGCCAGAGGCTAAGGCATCGAAAAACCGATGCCACAGAATTCCTAGCTCCCCCCTGCCCGCTGCCCTGAGCCAGCCTGCCGAAAGTGACGTGGTCAACGGTGCAGCGGTGTTTGCGATTTCCCGAGCAAGCTTGCTCCCCACCTCCGCCGGATGGATGATCCTCGCGGCGTACATTGCGCCCACAATGAAATCATCGCCTGCGGGGGTGAGGCCAGCACCAAGGCCAGCGAGTTGGGAAGCTACTTTTTTTGCAATAGAACTATCGGCATTCACAAGTGCGGAGGTGAGACTGGAGGTTAGAGCGTGAGGAAGAAGGAGTTTTTCATCAGTGATTGGCAATTTTATAAGCTGATTCGCGATGTTATCTCGATTGTGGTGCAAGCTTTCCCAATCGGGGCGTGGAGACCAGGGTTTTCCATCCGCGGCGTGGATGGTCAAATCTGCAATGATTAATTGATCGCCAGATACCACAATGGAAGAGTCAATATCGACATGCTCTGAAAACAAAACATTGTCTTCTACAACCAGATTGAACGGACCATTTCCAATTTGCGGCGTGACAACAGATAAAACTTCTCCGTGCTCATTGAGCAAGTTACAAGCCTGGTTAAAGACATGCAAAATGCGCGGCTGGCAAGATTTTGTCAGCCAGTCATTTGCAGCGGGAGCAAGGGAAAGAGCACGGATCGACAACATAGTTGCTTCAGCGTCAATCGTTCGTTACTGCCATTTCTGTGAAACTCCACTCCGGATAGCATTGGCGGAGGTATGGAAGATGTAACGCCCAATCGGCCGCGGTAAGAGAAGCAATGGGATCCAGTGTGACACTGCCATCACCTCCAATATGGAATCCCCAGCTAAAGCCCAGTAGCGGCGTCACGACTCGGCGATTCCCACGCCCGGGTGAAACAGCGAGGAAGCTGTGAGCAAGCCAATCCAGACGAACCCGCTCATCCCGGGAAGGCGCATCGAAGAGCGTTGGCAAGGTACCATACCAACAGTAGGGAGTTGGGGCGCGGGCATACAGCTCGAATGGGTCAAATGGATCCATCTCAAATGCTCCGCCCCCGAACGCGTTGTCTGTGGAGCGCACGAGCTGGACCCACCCAAACCGTTGCAGGTATCCGCGACCATCGAATTCAATCGTCGCCGTGCAATTGGCGAGATCCTTCGCGCCATCCCATGCCCCCAGTGACGCCGGGTTCACAGTTCTCTCTATGAATGCAACCACACGCCCTTTATACCCTAGATGCGTGAACGTAAATTCCATTTGCGCTCCTCTGCATAGTGGCAGCTAAGGGATGATATCGCGTTCCTGCATCGTTCGCTCGATGAATGACTCAATCGATATCGGCTCTCGTTTCAACAGCCACATTAAGACATTCGGACTCCCCACCAACCCCCACTGGTCATAATATGCAAACATTCTGACCAGATTCTCCACTGCGTATTCGCTCATCCCGCTCGCGCGAAGTCTCCAATCTCCAGTCTCTTCTTTCACAGCCCGTATCTCTCGCTGTAGTCCTTGCCCAAATATGTCGGCAACCTCTGCATGTGACAATGGAACGGTACCCGCGAGCTCGTATATTGCATTCAAGTGATTGGGCTCGGTCAACACGATTTTAGCTACTTGCGCAACGTCTTCAAGATCAACGAAACTGAACTTGGCATGAACGGAATACCGAACCCGTAAAACACCGTCTTCGATGATACTTTTCCAGCCAGCAAGCAGATTTTGCATATAAGGCGCGGGTTGTACGATTGTAAAAGGCAGTCCCGATTCAAATATCATTTCTTCCACGCGCAGCTTTTGCCAGTGATGAGCCATCTTCTCCGTTTGCGGGTGCAGGACGGAGTGATAAACGGAGTGCTCCACGCCTGCACTCCGAGCTTCCTCAATGACCAGCTTACCGATTTCTGTTTCATCCGGACTCATGTTGGGGCAGACATGATAGACTGCCCTTACATCCCTCATCGCTGAGCGAACTGCAGCTTCATCACGAATGTCACCGACAATGACCTTCTCCGCGCCGAGGGCCTGCACAACGGGAACATATTCTTCGCGATATACGAACGCGCGGACTTTTTCAACGGTTGAGAGTGCTTTGATGAGAGCCCTGCCCGTTTTACCTCCAGCACCTGTAATGAGAATCATAAGCTTGGCTCGCGTATAATTTCGAATATTAAACATTTCTGCACGGAAGAGACATTAGAAATAAGGAGAACGGGATATGAACTCGACTGCCTTTACGGTTGAACCGATTGGTTTCATCCGCTCTGAGCTGACACGACTGGAAGATGCCCCGATGCAGGGGGATGAAGGCGCACCTGCGGTCTGGCTGGAGCTCACACCCGAGGCCGCCCCGGGGCTTATGGGAATTCAGCCTGGTGACGAGCTTATAGTATTAACCTGGCTCCACCTCGCAGAACGCGATGTGCTGCAAGTCCATCCACGCGGGGACCTCAACAGGCCGTTGACCGGGGTGTTCGCAACGCGCTCGCCTGATCGTCCTAATCCGGTGGGCTTGCATCGCGTCTCAGTCCTCGAAGTGGGGGACGAGGAATTGCGCGTTGCGCCCATCGAAGCCATAGACGGCACACCCATCATCGATATTAAGCCTGTCCTAGCGGCGTCAGCATCGAACAGATAATCTCTACGCAGAGCGTCCAGTCTCTAATCTCTGATGCACTAAATCCCAAAGCCGGTTTGAGTTCAGCGGAATCTCCAAGATCTCAAAATCCACATCGTACAGCGCGTCCTCCAGTGCTTGCGCGAACAACGGACCCACCGGGATCGCGCCTGCCTCCCCCGCGCCCTTCACGCCCATCGGATTGAGCGGCGAAGGCGTCTCGCCATGCCAGGTCTCGATGCGAGGCACCTCCAGACTGGTGGGCAGGTGATAATCCATGAACGTGCCGTTGAGCAGCTGGCCGTTCTCGTCATAGGCGAGCCGCTCGTAGAATGCATTGCCGATGCCCTGAGCCACGCCGCCATGGATCTGCCCGTCGAGGATCAAGGGGTTGATGACCTTTCCGCAATCATGCACCACGAGGTATTTTTGGATATGGATCTGCATTGTTTCGGGATCGACTTCCACGATCATGGCGTGGATGCCGCTCGCGGTGGCGCCTCGTTCCGGACCAAAGTAGCTGGTCGCTTCCAACCCCGGTTCTGTCCCCGGCTGGACCGCGCCGCGCGTCGGGTTGGCTTTTTTCGCCAGCTCCCCAAGCGAAATGGACATGCGAGGTACATCCGCTACGCGTATTTCGCCATCGGCAAGTTCAAGCTCCTCTTCAGGCGCGTGGAGATGCTCGGAGGCGAGCTTCAGAATCTTCTTGCGCACCAGCTTGGCGGCCTCGTTGATCGCGTTGCCCGCCACTACAGCGCCGCGGCTGGCGAACGTCCCGGCGCCCCAGTAGAACTGGTCGGTGTCGCCCGTGACCACATCGATCTTGTCTACGTCGACGCCAAACTGCTCGGCAACGATCTGCGCGTAGCTCGTGAAATGACCCTGGCCCTGCGTGCCCACACCCGTGACCACGGAGACACGTCCGCTGCCCATCACCTGCACTTTCGCGCCTTCGTAGGGTCCTATGCCTGTGCCTTCCACATACGCGACGAGTCCAAGCCCGACGTACTTCCCTTCCGCGCGCAGCTTCGGCTGGATCTCGTTGATGAATTCGTGATAGCCGATTTTTTCAAGCGTGTAATCCAGAAGGGGCTCATAGTTGCCACTGTCATACACAAGCGGCGCAAAATCTTGGTAAATGATCTCGTTGTTGTACGGAAATTTATTCGGTGGTATGAAATTGCGCCGACGGATCTCGGCGCGGTCGATCTTGAGCTCCTTTGCCGCGAAGTCAAGCATGCGTTCGATGACAAACACGCCATGTTGACGTCCCGCGCCCCGATACGGCGTGACAATGGTTTTGTTGGTGAAAACCGCCGTGAACTCGCTGTAATAGTTTTGGATGTCGTACAACCCGAGCACGTTGGCTTGCGCGTTGAGCGCCACCGTTAAACCATACGGTGCATACGCGCCCGTATCGTGCAAGAAGACATCATGCACGCCGAGGATGCGACCATCTCTATCGAACGCAGCTTCCGCATCGTGAGTCTGCCCGCGCTCGTGTGTGGTGGCGACGAAATTCTCGGCGCGGTCCTCGATCCATTTGACGGGACGATTGAGCCTCATCGCCGCCCACGGGACGAGCACTTCCTCCTGGTAGAACATCATGATCTTCGGACCGAACCCGCCGCCGATGAACGGCGCGATGACACGCACGTTCCGTTCCGATAGCCCAAGCATATCCGCCAGACCATTGCGAATTACGACGGGCGCCTGCGTGGTATCCCAGACGGTCAATCTGCCTGCGCGCGCGTCCCATTGGGCGACGATCCCGCGGTTCTCGATAGCGGCGGCACAGCCGTGCTCATAATAGAACCGGCGTTTGATAACCAGCGCCGCATCCTTCTTGCCGGTTTCATAATCCCCTTTCGTCTGCACCACATGCGCGGCAACGTTCGATCCGATCTCGTCATGAATGATGGGGCTCTCTGCTGTCAGAGCTTTTTCCATATCCACGACAGCTTCGAGAGGCTCATAGTCCACCTGGATATCAGCCAGTGCATCCTCGGCGATATAGCGACTCTCCGCCAGCACCATCACGATCGGCTCTCCCGCAAACTTGACCTTATCTTTTGCAAGCGGAACCTGTGTCTTCTCGTTGAAGACAATATCCTTGACCGGCGGCGGCGAGACTAATAGCGGACCGGGTTTCCAGTAATCGCCCAATTCGTTCGCGGTAAATATGGCGACCACGCCGGCCCGTTCTCGAGCCTGCGAGACGTCAATGTTATTGATCCGCGCGTGCGCATAAGGGCTGCGCAAAAACGCCGCGTGGAGCATGTTCGGAAGATCTACGTCATCCACATACAGCGCCTGCCCCGTCAGCAGCCGCGGGTCTTCGTTACGTTTGATCCGTTCGCCGAAATATCGAGTTGCCATAGAGTCTCCAGTCTCGAGTCGTCAGTCTCTAGTCTCGGGTCTTGATTAACACAGAGACTAGAGACTGGAGATCATGCCCACGCCAC
>DATHTL010000167.1:0-3025 GCA_035463255.1 Anaerolineales bacterium
GCCGATCAACGTCATGGTGCGGCGGTCGGTGGTGCCAACGCCGTGCGCGAGCGGCGTGCCATCCTGAAATTGCTTCTCGGGGAGATGGCAGGTCGCGCAGGCAACCTGGCCGTTTGCGCTGAAGCGCGTGTCGAAGAAAAGTTTTTGTCCGAAGGCGGCCGCCTGCGGATGATCTGCGTACTGGTTCGAGGGATCGGCAGGCAGGGCCGGGAGATTTCCGATCCAGAGGGCGCGCAGGGCGGCAAGCTCGTCTTCACTCCATCGGAACTGTCCGAGAGCAGAACAGGCAGTGAAGATCAATGCCAGCCCTGCGAATATCAGGAAAACAGGAAAGTAATGTTTGATTTTCATGGTGATTCCTCTAATTTTTTAGACCTGACAGGTCTCCGCGAGAGGCTGATCAATCAGAAACCGTGTCCATGCAAATATCCTGGTTGGTCCCGGCGCGTAGCAGACCTGTCAGGTCTTACAGCCTTACCTTAGCATCATGTTGAAATGCACAGCGTCGTTCTGTCCATTCGCAGTGATGGTGAAATCCATGACCCACCAGCCGCCCATCTGGAACTTCAGGCCTTCGACGAGGTAATCACCGTTGCCGAGATATTCTGTCACCTGCGGGCGGGTCGGCAGGCCATGGCCATGCTGGGGCATGTCGCCATCGACGGTGATGTTCGCGTCCTCCACGATCTGACCATTACTGGTCTCCACGTGAAGTGTCCACTGGTGCATCTCGTTGACAGGGACGACGCCGGTGGAGGCAGTATAAGAAACGTTGAACAAGCCTTTCTCTGAGGAACGCGTGGTGGAGTAGTCCAGGTCAGAGGGGACATCGTTCATGCGGGCCATCATCACACCGGCAAGGATCGCGAACACAAGCAGAAGCCCACCGAGGATGCCGCCGATCCACAGCAGCACACGGACAGTTTTTGATCTGGGTTGTTTCATGTCTTCCTCCAGTAATTTTTCTTTATCAATACGTTATGGGTACATGTACGTGTTGAGGACGCATTGGTTTCGCCTAAAGCAACTGTGCCAATCAGCCCTCTGGGAGTGGTCAACATACGAATTTCCGGCCCGATTTGTTCCAGGTAATGAGCGAATTAATCCTGAGCAAACTTCGGCTGGCTGCCAGGGGACCGGGTTGGCTCCTTGGCCCGCCAGGCAAGGATGAGCAACCAGAGGTTCCAGCCGATGATCGAGACAATGCCAAGTACTGGAAGTGATCTATAGTTCGTGAATGTGGTATTCGACATGTTGAGTCTCCTTACTCTAAGCATGATCTATGGAGCACATTTTATGGATGATCCCTTCCGCTCACATCGGCGGGACGACCGGATTCTGCTAATACAAAAGACCGCTTGCCAAAGCGGTCTTCTATACGTCAAATGACGTACTCCAATCGAGCCTCTACCTGCTTGCCACTGCCTGTGTCATCACATCTTGAATCGCCTGAACCACAAGGTCGGCCTGTTTGAGAGGGATTTCATCGTGGTTGGATTCTTCGGCAATCATCTGCCTGCTTTGCGTGGAGATCGCCAACAATTCTTTTTGCATCTCCCGATGGAGTTGTTCGTATTCCGCATTGACCTCCTCCGTCTGGTCAGTGGCTGGTGTCGGGATGCCATGGCTGATGACGATCATAGGCAGATTGCCAAGATCCGTCACGCGCGGCGATTGGCCCAGCACCATCTCGCTCACCTCCGCTTTGATGGTCAGGAGCATGTATGGGTGGAGTTTGCGCAACGCGTAAACTGTCTCGACCACATCGGAGGGGAGATACTTTTCTGCCTCGTGTCTGCCAGTGGGCAATAGGGCCTGAAGCGAACCGAGCAGCCCGACAAGGAAAACCCTGACCGGCGAGTTAGGACCCGTGAACATTCGTCTGCCCCTCGCCTGAATTTCTTCGGGAAAGCGCACGAACTGTTCCTCGTGAGAGGAATCAATCATAACGAGGCCAACTACTTCATCGGAGTAAGTCTGCGCGTACAGGCGGGCGATGTAACCGCCGTACGAATGACCTGCCAGCACGTACGGAGGCTCGATTCCCGCGTTCGAGAGCAACGCCTTTAAATCTTCCACTTGCCCACGTGGCGACAAATCGTCTGTGCCTTCCTCGCTCCACGCATAACCTGCCCGGTCATATGCGCAGACGCGGGTCGTGTTCGCCGCCTTATTCTGGACGATCCACCAGTACGGGGATTGAACTGCCGAGCCTGAGAGCAATACCACAGTTGGACTGCCTTCACCCACACAGTGGATGTGCAGTTTGTAACCACCCACATCCACCAACTGACCGGGAGGCGGGTAATTCGCCCTGGCCTGTGCCCGGACGATTGCGCCGCCCGCAAAGATGGTCGCGACGGAGAGGACAATAAGAATTAGCAAGCCTGCAAGGATTCGCTTGAACCAGAAGGAAAAACCATGCTTGAAGTTCGTTTGATTGGTCTTCATCAGTACGCTCCTTTCATAACCCGTTACCTTCATTCTAGGGATTTCAATACAGGTCTGCATCGGCGCGACGACGCGTTTGCTCTAAGACAAAAGACCGCTCTCAGAGCGGTCTTTTTCTACGTCAAATGACGTAACTGTTATGGGAGCATGGGGAAGAAATCATGCGGTCTGTCGGGTTTGCACAGCGCTGACTTGCTCCCGCGGGAGGAGTGTCCATCCCATCCATGCCAGGGCCGCCGCACTGAGCAGGTTGGCAAGCGAGAGCAGGAATGGGACAGGGATATAGAAGGCGATCAGCCACAGGAAGGAACCAATGGCGAGCAAAAGTCCCGCGTAGTGAGGGAAAGCTCCGGCCCGCATGCTCGCCATACCGAACATGGTGGAACCGATCAGGAAGATCGAAGCACCCAGCGGCAGCACGTTGCCCATCGAGAAGCCCCAGAGATCGTGCCAGGTCGCCACTCCGGATGTGCCGGCCATGAGCACAAAGATGGGTCCGCTATACATAATGCTCCCGATCACAGACATCACAAAACCGGCAAAGCCGAGCTTCCCGGCAGCCTGCGATTGCGCT
>DATHTL010000168.1:0-7620 GCA_035463255.1 Anaerolineales bacterium
CGTCATCATCCACACAGATGACATCGGCATGTGTCATGCTGCTGTGCAGGCATTCAAAGATTTGTGGACGTTCGGTACGATTACATCGGCGGCGGTGATGGTGCCCTGTCCGTGGTTCCCGGCGGTGGCGCGGATGTGTCGTGAGAACCCGGAAATTGATATGGGCGTCCATGCAACTCTCAATTCGGAGTGGGAAAGCTTCCGGTGGGGGCCCGTTTCGACGCGCGATCCTGACTCCGGGTTGTTGGATGCGGATGGTTATTTCCATCAGTGGCACCAGGCCGTGTACGACAATGCCAGGCCGGAGGCGGTAGAGAGGGAAGCCAACGCACAGATCGAACGGGCACTTGCCGCGGGGATTGATGTCACGCATGTCGATTCACACATGGGGACCATCATGAATCCAAAATTCATTCAATCTTATGTACAGGCAGCCTCCAGCAAATTGTTGCCGAGCCTGCTGCCGCGTCTCACCGCGAAAGGGATGAACCTCATGGGACTAAGCGAAGAGGAGCGGATCGCATATGCCCCGCTGTTGGATATGTTCGAGTCCATGGGACTCCTGCTAATGGACGGCATCCTGGGCATGTCGCTGGATGAGCCGAGTAGTGAGAAGCAAATGGGACTTGCACAGGAGATGCTGGGAGATCTGCCAGTGGGCATCACTCATTTCATTCTCCACCCCTCCATCGACACCGCTGAGCTGCGCTCCATTGCGCCCGATTGGGAAAGCCGCGTGGCAAATTACAACGTGTTCATGAGCGATGAGCTAAAGAAATTCATTGAAAGCCAGGATATCAAATTGATTGGATATCGCCAGATCCGCCATGCAATGAGGAACTGACATGGTCACTACCGCATCGGAGTTTTTAACGAGCACAAAGACACGCATCATGTATTCGCTGCACATAAAATACTTGAGCGATATCAGAGAAACACCCAATAGAAAACGTGAGGTTCCCGGCGTTTGATGAAGCGGATATTTTCACCTTACCGCATCTGCCCCATCGGTGCCCACGTGGATCATCAGGGCGGCGTAGTGCTGGGTCGTACCATCAATCTTGGCACAACGCTCGAATATGAGCCGCTCGATCCAGGCGAGATTCATATCGGCAGTGATCAATTCGGTGAGGCCAGCTTCTCGATCGGCGACCTCGATAAGGATCATTGGGCGCGGTATGCGCAGGCTGCGGCGCGGGTATTGAATGTAAGACACGGCATGAGAGCTCAGGTGAGTGGCTCACTCATCGGCTCCGGGTTGAGCTCGTCAGCTTCGGTGGGGCTGGCGTACCTGAAAGCCCTTGCCGACGTAAATGATCTTAACCTGTCAAAAGAGCAGTTGGTTCGTCTGGATTACGAGCTCGAGCATGAACAACTGGGCCTTCATAATGGTCTGCTCGACCCGCTGGCGATTGTTCATGGCAAAAAGGATGCTCTTCTTTTTATGGACACGCGAACTGGTTCTGTAATCCCCATCGCTGACGCTTACCCCAGCAGTCATGCATGGATCGTGGCCTATTCGGGCATCTCACGTGAGCTGACCAAAAGCGGCTTCAACGTCCGCGTGGAGGAGTGCCAGCAGGCTGCCTCGTTGTTGAAAGATGGCGCGCAGATTCTCTCCGATGTGCCGCCTGAACTCTTTGAAGAGAAGAAATCCTCCCTTCCAGAAAACCTTCGTAAGCGCGCAATGCATTTCTTCGGTGAGGTTGAGCGCGTTCGAGGGGGAGCAAAGGCGTGGAGGGAGGCAAATCTCGAAACGTTTGGACAGTTGATGAATCGATCCTGCGAGTCATCCATCAGGAATTATGAATCAGGCAGCGAGATCTTGATCGGGCTTCATGAGCTGGTAAGCAGCACAGGCGGCATCTATGGAAGTCGTTTCAGCGGCGGCGGTTACGGCGGATGTGTGGTCGCATTGGCAAAGTATGAGAGGGCAGAAGAGGCTTGTGCAGAAATTGCAAAAAAATATTCGGCAAAACATCCTGACTTGCCATCGAAGGTTTTTGTCGTCGAAACGGGATATGGAATCTCCCTTTCAAGAGAAGGGCCGGGGGTTAGCTCATGATCAAGTCCGCCATCCTTCTCGCAGCCGGGCGCGGCAAGCGCCAGCGTCCATATACCCATGAAACACCCAAGCCGCTTCTTCCTGTCCGCGGGCGTGCAACGTTGGATTATGTTCTGACTGCCGCGAAACGCGCGGGCGTCGAGCGAGTCTGCATTGTGACGCATCACCTGGAGGAAAAAATCTTTGAACATGTCGGCGATGGCGCAAAGTGGAATCTGGATGTGACATTCGCTCATCAAAAAGAGCTGCGAGGCAACGGCAACGCGTTGTTATCGGTACCCCGGGAATGGATTCGTGAAGAACAGGTCATGGTGGTCGCCACGGATTACATTCTGCGGGAAGATGACTTACTCGAGCTGGTTCAAGCGCATGAACAGAAGCACGCCGAGATCACCATGAGCTTAAAGCAGTGCCCGGTGGAAGAACTGGTCTCACGCTCCAGCGTAGCTGTGGACGCAGATTGGCGTATCAAGAAGATCATCGAAAAACCGGCGCCTGAGCAGATCATGAGTCCATACGCTGCATCGATTCTGGTTGTTTTGCCAACAAAGCTCTGGGATTATCTTCCAAAGATCCACCCCTCCCCGCGCGGCGAGATCGAGATGCAGAGTGCCGTGCAAATGATGATCGAAGATGGCTACAAAACATTTGGCCTGCTCCAGTCTGCTCCGCAGGAATGGACGCCAGAACTTATCGAAAAGGTGGAACGTTCATGAGGTATTTTCTTGGAATCGATGTCGGTTCATCCAAAACGCATGCGCTGATCGTGGACGAGACTGGTCAGTGTGTGGGGTTCGGCAAAGCCGGCGGAGGCAATCATCAGGGCGTGGGTTACGATGGCCTGGCAGATGTGCTGAAGACCTCATTCGAGGGAGCGCAGCGCATGGCCGGTGTAAAGAATGATCAGATCGCAGGAGCAGGCTTCGGCGTCGCGGGATACGACTTCCCCTCCGACCGGGCAGGACATCTGCACACAATTGCCACTTTGAATTTAGCCTGTCCCGTGGAAGTTTTCAACGATGGGATGAATGGGTTGCTAGCAGGCGCAACGCGCGGCATCGGCGTCAATGTGACAGCAGGCTCCTCCAACAATTCCCGGGGACGCGGCCATAATGGAAAAGAGGGACGCATCGTGGGGAACGGCGTCATGTTTGGCGAGTTTGGCGGCGCATATGAGATTGCACTGCGCGGGCTCCAAATGGTGAACTATGCCTGGATCAAACGCATCCCGCCGACCGCTTTGACACAAACTTATATTGAAACCCTGGGCGCAAAGAGTGAGATGGATCTCGTTGAGGGCCTATCGAATGGTCAATATCCTTTGTTCCCTCACCTGGCGGTAAAGGTGATCGAAGCGGCGCGTGGGGGGGATGAGGCTGCATGTGATGTCTTGAAATGGGCAGGTGAAGAGCTTGGCTGGCTGGCTGTATCGGTCGCGCGGCAAATCGAAATGGAAAATGAGGATGTGGAAGTCATTCAATCGGGCAGCGTGTTCCAAGCTGGGGAACTGCTCACAAATCCCATGCGCGATCTTGTGCTGAGGTATTGCCCCAGAGCAAAACTGATCCGCCTGGAGGGTCCGCCCGTGGTTGGCGCGGTTATCCTTGGTATGGAACAGGCCGGCTTCGATGGTTATGCCGTTCGGGGAACTATGGTTCGAACGGCAAAGGAGCTTGTGATATGAAAGTCGAATATGCACAAAGCACCATCTGTTTGCCAATTTTTATAAAGACTAAAACGAATGCATTACCGGCTGCACGTGAAACGTGCCAGTCATCATGAAAAGGAGAATTCAACATGTCCGAACTTGCTATTTTAGGCGGTCCCAAAACCCGCACCGAACCTTATCCCCAATGGCCTGTCTGGGATCAGCGCGATCTCGATGCAGTGACCGAAGTGATCAAGTCCGGACGCTGGGGTGGGTATCCGTACCCCGGCCCAAAAACGGCGGAACTGGCTACGAGATTCGCGGAATTGCAGGGCGGCGGCTATGCCGTGCCGATGGCAAATGGCACCGTGACCATGGAAGTCGCGCTGCGCGCCGCGGGCATCGGTTGGGGGGATGAGGTCATCGTTCCGGCATATACGTTCCAGGCCACAGCCTCTGCTCCGATGGCGGCGGGTGCGATCCCCGTCATCGTGGACATCGACCCGAACAATTATTGTCTCGATCCAAAAGCCGCCGAGAAAGCCATCACACCCAAGACGAAGGCGATTATCCCTGTGCATCTCGGCTCCAATATGGCAGACATGGACGCAATTATGGAGCTTGCCGAGAAGTACAACTTGATCGTGATCGAAGACTGCGCGCACGCCCACGGCGCCAAATGGAACGGACGCGGCGCAGGGACGATCGGTCACTTCGGCTCGTTTTCCCTGCAGTCATCGAAGACCCTCACCACAGGCGAGGGAGGCATCCTGTTATGTCGCACACCCGAGCTCGCCGCGAAAGCCGCCTCGATCATCGACTGCGGCCGCCCGCACGCCCTGGGCGGTGGCGCGGAGGATTACACTCAAGACTTCCAGGTCGGTGGCAACTTCCGGCTGAGCGAGATTGCCGCCGCGTTGGCTTTGGTCGGCATCGAGCGCTTCCCGTCGCAGGCAAAGGAACGCGAAGAAATGGCAGCTTACATGGATGAGGCGCTGAGCGAGATCCCGGGTGTGCGTGTGCTCACACGTGATCCGCGTCACACCACCCGCTCTTTCTACCGCTACATCTTCGCAATCGACCCGCAGGAGTTCGGCGTGGAGCACGATGTGCTGGTCGGCGCGCTGGATGCTGAGGGCGTGGAAAGTTGGACGGGTTACGAGGCGATGAACAATTACACCTTATTCCAACCCCAAAAGTCGAAGCTGGCTGTGCCGAATGCGTTCCCGGAATATTTTGATTTCAAAAAGATGAAGCTGCCTGAAGCCGAACGCGCCTGTGAGCATGAGGCCGTCTGGCTGGATGAGAGTATCTTCCGTGCCGGGCAACAAGGTGTGGACGACGCGGTGGAAGCCATTAAAAAGATCCAACGAAATGCTGTGGAGTTGAATAGAGCAGCAGACGAGTTAAGAGAAAAATACAAATAAAAAATTCAAACGTATTGGTTGATAAACGTTAAAACCCGATGTGTCGATGACATCGGGTTTTAATTCTCTAACAACTTCTACTGACCCTTAGAGCTTCAACTCCATGGTGGGCAAGATACGCGGCCGGCCGTCGATCTCATAGTGGCGCTCTTTTATCTTGTACATACCCATCTTTTTATAAAAACCGGCTGCATTCGGATCCGCTTCGAGTTGCAAGAGTCGGTATCCACGCTGACGAGCGAGGTCCCTGGCATGGAGAAAGAGCATTTTCCCAACGCCTTTGCCAATATACTCTGGCAAGATCCACAAGTTCTCCAGCCATGCGTTTCCGTTCTTCTCCTCCAGCGTATAAAAGCCGATTGGCATGCCGTCTTTCACAGCAACCCAGCTTTCGTACTCCTCGAAATATTCAGGGGCAAATGTCAATTGCGATCTCCACATCTCCATCCAGTGCTTGGGATAGCCCCAATGAGACTTGGCGGCAAAGGCAATCTCTGATAGTTGAACAGCCTGTTCTGGAAGCGCGCGCTGGATGGAAATCATGATTAGGCCTTATCCGGGAGCAACGGGTTGACGGACAAAAAAACGTTTCTTCCCCCAGCGATAGAATTGAAGAATGAAGGCCAATGTGAGACCGCCCAGCAGGAACGCACCCAGGATATCGCTTGCCCAATGATGGCCCAGATAGATACGCGAGACTCCAACCAGGACGATCAGGGCTCCAAAGAACATGAGAAGGAGTGTACGTTTCCAAGAGCTCTTAAATAAGCTATAAACCACAAACCAGAGAAAACCAAAGAAACCCGTATAGAACATCACATGGCCGGAGGGAAAACTATAGCTGTCCAGCACGCTGAACACATCTACCAGATCCACAGCAGGACGCGGGCGTCTGATCAGTTCTTTGACAAGCAAATTCACCAGTCCAGGCAAAAAGGCTGCCACAAGGGCTGTGACCGCCTCCCAATGCAAGCCCAGTCGATAGAGGACCAACGCCACCAGTGCCGGGATAATGATGTTTTGAGGTAGGAAACCCGGCCAGCTGATCCAGCTCATGATTGTCGCAAAGAAAGGAGAAACGATTGACTGCAGAGACCTCGTAATCTGAACATCGATTGCAAATAGCGGCATGGATGTGACCATCCAGGTCAGCACAGCAAATGCACCTATGGCTACCAACAGCGCCAGCAGGAATGAGAAGGTTCGATAGTTTCGCCTTGGACGTGATGTCGTTTCAGCTCTTACGCCCTGTTGGGCCTCATTCTCGAATTTTTCAGCAGGCTTCTGACGATCCAAATCCGCCAAATCAAAACTCCTTCTTCAGGAAATTATAGAACCAATGAGCGCGTCGCCACTTAACGCGAACTTTTATTACCTGACTTGACCACGCGCTGATATTCCAATGAACTCATTCCAAAATTAATGAGGATTGCAAGTTCTAGTCCGGTTGCTGCGAGATACTGAAGAGCCTGTGCCTGGTGAGAGTCATTCAGTCGGGATATTCCCTTGACTTCGATGATGATCTTGCTATCGATAATAAGGTCGGCTTTGTAGATGCCAACCAGATCGCCCTTATACCAGACGGGTAATTCGACTTGATGTTGAAAAGGAATGCCGCGCAGTTTCAATATAAAGGATTTCGCTCATACTCCACCAACGATCTTAAGCCGCGAATTGGCGCGAATTTATTGATTTCTTCGCGTTAATTCGTGTGATTCGCGGCAAAAAGACTATCCAACCGTCCGAACGTCGCGTGGCATATCAGATAGCACATCCGCACCAGTTTGTGTAATGACCACGTTGTCCTCGATCCGCACACCGTTGCGACCCGGCAGATAAATTCCCGGTTCCACAGTGAATGCCATGCCTGGCTCGAGCAGCTGCATGTTATCACCGCGCATGTAGGGTTCTTCGTGGCCTTCCATACCGATGCCATGCCCCGTGCGGTGGGTGAAGTACACGCCGTAACCTGATTTCTCGATCACTTCGCGCGCAGCTTTATCTACATTCGCGCAGGGAACACCGGGCATTGCAGCCGCGCGGCCTGCGGAGTTTGCCTCCTGCACGATCTGATGGATCTGGTTGTATTCCTCATCCACCTCCCCCACAGTAAACGTGCGCGTCAGATCGGAGATGTAACCATCATGGGTTGCGCCCCAGTCCACGACGAGCAGATCACCGGCCTGCAGCGTGCGATCACTGGGTGAGGCGTGCGGGTTTGCCGCGTTCGGTCCGCCGGAGATGATCGGAGCAAAGGGCAGCTCGGGCTCGGAACCCTGCCTGAGCAGCTGCACAACCAATTCAGCGGAGAGCTCCTTTTCAGTCATGCCGATTTTGATCAAGGGGATGGTCGCTTCGAGCGCGTTCTGGGCGATCTTCACCGCTCGGCGCATCGCTTCGATTTCGGCTTGATCCTTTTTCAAACGCAAGCCGGCTAGCACATTGCTTGCATCGGGGTAATCCGCTTCGGGCGCGCCGGA
>DATHTL010000169.1:0-33201 GCA_035463255.1 Anaerolineales bacterium
TAGGTCACGATCAGGGTCTGATTGGAGCCCGTGTTGTTTGTCAGTGTGTCAAAATCAAACGTTGCCCGGCGCCCCACATCGACGGTGGTGCTGCCGCCTGCATTATCCACGGTTGGTGTGGAGCAGATCACCGTGAAACCATCCGGATTGGACGTGGTGAGACCGTTAGCATCGATATCGACGCAGTCCATAAAGGAAAGACCACGTTCCATCGTATCTACCAGTTGGACATTGGGGAAGACCCCAGACGGAACGTCGACGCGTACCTGATACGTGACGATCTCACCAATGGCTACGACCGGATTCGTCGTGGATGCCTCATTGCTACCAACCAGCGTTTTGTTCAGCCAAGTTGGATCTCCCGGTATCGGCGTGACCGTCACGCTGTCATCATCATCCTCATCTTGCGAATCATTATTAGGGGTCGAATCCGGATCGATCAAACTGGAGGCGCTTACTTCCGCATCGTTCGTGTGCGAACCCATCGCGTTGACAGTGACGGTGATTGTCAGAGACTTTGTTTGATCAACTGCAAGATTGCCAACCATCCAAAGACCGGTACCGGGGTTGTACGCGCCACCGTCATTATCTGAAACATAGGTAAAGCCACCGGGAATCACATCCACCACTACAACATCGCCGGCCGGGTCAGGACCCGCATTGCTTACATTGAGTGTGAAGGTAATATTACTTCCATACAACGGCGAGGAATTAGAAACTGATTTATCCAGCGAAAGATCGGCGGAGGGAACGGGCGTGTTGGTCGGCGTGCTGGTGGCTGTATGAGTGGGCGTCGATGTAGGTGTCTGCGTAGCAGTTGGAGTGCTTGTCGGTGTGTCTGTCGGTGTAGGCGTGGAAGTGTTTGTGGATGTTGCAGTTGGTGTACTCGTTGGTGTATATGTAGGAGTGCTCGTTGACGTGTCTGTAGGCGTATAGGTTGGCGTCTGCGTAACGGTTGGAATACTTGCCAGAGTCTCCGTTGGAGTAGTTGTAGGTGTGCTGGTTGAGGTGTGTGTAGCAGTCGGAGAATTGGTAGCGGTATTAGTGGGCGTTATGGTCGGAGTGTCCGTGGGCGTACTCGTTGGCGTGTATGTAGGCGTGTCCGTTGGGAGATTGGTTGGAGTATCCGTGGCTGTCTGTGTGCTTGTCGGTGTATCTGTCGAAGTGTGGGTTGCAGTCGGAGTACTAGTCGGTGTATAAGTAGGAGGATCCGTAGCAATATCTGTTGGCGTGTCAGTGGGTGTTGCAGTAAGTGTAGGAGTATGGGTTGCCGTGCTGGTCGGCGTATCGGTTGATGTTGCAGTATGGGTGAGAGTGCTCGTAGGGGTGGCTGTATTGGCCGTGTACGACGCACCATCAGTGACCGGGCCGGTTTCTAAACTACTTGCCGTAACGGTGTTATTTGTTGTTCCTGCTACCGCAACGACCGAACAATTGTATGTCCAGGTCTCGGCAGTATCAAGGCTCGTATCGCCGTCTGTATCCCCTGTGGGGCTGGAAAGAGTACAGGCTACCATACCATCATCCACAGTGATGTTCGTGAGGTCGGTGTTACCTACATTATCCAGTGTGATGCGATAATAGACTGTATTGCCCACATTGACCGTCACCGCCGTGTTATTCCATGTAAAGCCGTCGGCGCTCACTTCCTTGAGCACCGTCATCGCAGCATAAGGAATGGTTTTGGTGGCAGTATTCGAGGTGACTATAGCGCCAGTTGCAGCGTTGGTTCCAGTGGCAAAAGCATTGTTGGTCACTGAACCACTGGTAAGATCGGCAGCCAGAATCGTGTACGCCGCGGTACAGGTCAGTCCTTCGCCCGCATCCAGATAACTATCCAGGTCGCCCGCAGTTGAGGGAGAGTTACAGGCGACTGTTGTGATTTTGTTGTCTGTCACCGAGAATGGGGAACGCAAGGGTACTTGGCCGGTATTGCTCAAAGTGTAGGTGTAAGTGATGACTTGACCAGCAGCCACGTACGTGTTCGTAGAGACGTTTTTGACAATGTGCAACGAAGCAGGAGAAGCACAACCGGTGACTTTGAAATTATCCACGCGCATGACGCCGCCTGCGCCACTTGCATTGTATCCATACAGAAGAAAACGGGCCGGTGCTACATTATCTATTGTCTCCAGAGCAGAAAGGTCCTCGTCAAAAGAGTACCAAGAAGCTTGATTCGTTAGGCTGTGAGCCGTTAATGTGGCCGGTGCCCCGGTACCATTTTCATCATGCGCCGGGATAACATTAGAAGGCCCCTGCGCTGTGCGGTACACATCATAGGAAAAATTGATATTGTAATAACCTTCCGTGCTGACATTGAATTGCAAATAGTCGGTGGAACTAATATCAAAAGTGCCTGTGTTCCAACTTGAATGCGCACGCGCATCACCTGGGTTCCCTGTCACACTTGTGGGCACAGAAAGACTCGACCCCGTGATGATGCTCGGTGTTCCCACGGAATTGTCGGTAGATGCGGTGTTGAGGCTAGCGTCGAAATTCCACTCGGCAATCGTAACCTGTGTACAAACATTTGGGTCGGTGATGACTGCCACGCGGTACGAGCTCGAGAAGTCTGAATTGTAATGATAACTGGAGCCCGAGAAATCGTAGAGCAGCGTATTGAGCGTTTGACTAGTTCCACCGCCGCCAATAATTGTTACATTATAGGTAATGGTGATATCACCCCCATATTTTCCAGTGCCAGTGCAGGAGCGATAAACAGGGCTGGTGGAATCATTGATCCAGCCGCAACCATCAGCGTATAACTGGGACTCCGCGCTGGGATCTGTGCCGCCATTGGCGGCATATGTGGAGGTCACACTGTTGATCTGGAATATGGTGTTTGGAAAATTGATAAAACTTTCGATCTGTTCATAACCATTGGTAGCTGTCGAACCGACCAATTGAATCGTATAGGTGTTTCCCACCTGCAGGTTCATTGTCCCGCCCGCTGCAATCGAGGCTCCGTCCAACCGAACATCGGTCACACTATTGCGGTTTTGTGAGACCAAATGCTCCACATAGATCTCACGCGGCGCTGGCGAGGAAGCTGAAATGCTACCGCCGGTCCCATCATTGGCGGCTGCTACCTGGATATGGTAGTGCCTTGTGTGATCATACGCGGCTGGATTCCTGGCGACCGTCACCTCGAAATAAAAATCGTGGCACGCGCCGGCCGTTAAGCTGGCAAGCGTAATCGGATCTGCTGAACCGTCTCGCAGATCGATGAACACATCACTTGTATCCCAGACAAAGTCCGCAGTGATTCCGGTGGCTGTAAGATTCCCCGTGTTGCAAACCCGAACGCCAACCGGAAAATTGCTGGGCCCGACGTTGACGTTATTACTATCGAGACCAACAACATTCCACGTAATAGGTCTTAGCGAAAATGTGGCTGCTGCGTAAGCCGGTGACTGCGATGGAAAGAACAGTCCGATCGATAAAAGCAATAAAAAAACCAAGCGAAGTGCAGCGATGAAGCGGCGATGCATACGTCCTCCGAGGACAAGATGATGAAGATAAGTACTAGCCCAGCAAACAATCTGCGTCGGCAAATACATGTCCTTCGCAAAAAATGAAAGCCAAGAGAACTATTAGGATGTCGCTCTCGAACTTAGAATTTCTGTTCGACCTAATAAATTAAAACCCGGCTCATCGGCCGGGTTCGCTATTCGCTCGCCAGTGTCCTTACCTTCTCTTGCTCCACTAAAAAAGGAAAAGCGACCAAATCAAGACACTGGGTCATCGCATCCGTAAGAATGAGTGCTTCTAATTTGGTTCATTGTATTGTTTGAAAAAATGAATGTCAATTGCTACGAAATACACTTTTGTTAGGATTGGCTTTTTACCATTTACTTTTTCGATCGCTGCACCGCCCGATTTGACATCCCCCCCCACTTCGATTATCCTTATTCCGTCCGGGCAGGCCCGGCGCGGCAGAGCCCTCCAAACCCCGCCAGGGTCGAGAGACAGCAACGGTACGGAAGTGTCTCTGGGTGCCGCCGGTCACCTGCTCGGGCATTTTCTATGTCAGCAACACGTTGGATCTTCATCATACTTGCTCTCCTCGCAGGCATTGCCATCGGAATCGGCTATGGCTGGTATTTTGATCCGGTGGAGTACTTCGACCTGACTCCTGATTCTCTACGGGCCGATTTCAAAGCCGATTACGTTCTGATGACAGCCGAAGCCTATCGGGCGGAGCAGGACCCCGGACTGGCCGCCCGCCGGTTGGCCATCTTTGGAACGAAATCACCCTCCTCCATCGCCGCTGATGGTCTTGCCTATGCCCGCGCCAACGGTTTTTCAGACTCAGATATCGCTCTTATTCAGGAATTGGTCACGGCCTTGCAGGCATGGAGCGGGATTCTACAATGAGGCGGATTCCGTGGGATGCGATGCTTGCGCTGCTCGCGGGGCTCGGGCTGGGCCTCGTGTATGCATGGCTCATCTCGCCTCGAGGCATTAGCGATGCCACCCCCGTTTCCCTACGCGCGGAGTTCAAAGATCAGTACCGTTCCGTGATCGCTGCAGCCTATGCGGCAACGGGCAATTTACCGCGCGCCGAAGCCCGTCTCTCCCTCGTGGGAGATGGAGACTCGGTCGATGCGTTGAACGGACAGGCACAGCGCATGCTGGCAAGCGGAGAGCAGTTTGAGCAGGCCGATCAAGTTGCCGCCCTGGCCTTCGCCCTGGAGGAGAATCCCAGCGGCGCATCTGTATCCACCCCGACAATTGAAGTCGTCAGCCAGATCGACTCGGAGCTTACGTCACCAGCTACTGAACCCCCGGCTGCCTCCGAAGAACCAAACGTATTGACAGAAATACCACCCATCGTCGAAACATCAGAAATTACCGATATACCTTCCACCGCTGTGACGGATGTACCCACCCCGCGCCCGACACTCACAGCGACGGCTCCGCTTGGCGAGCCATTTGCACTGAGCGGACAGGAAACCATTTGCGATACGAATCTTCCAGATGGATTACTTCAGGTGCTCGTCCTGAATTCCAGCCGCAGGCAGTTAGCAGGGATGGAAATTGTCGTCACCTGGGATGGAGGCAAGGAACAGTTTTTCACCGGACTGAAACCCGAACTGGGAAATGGTTACGCAGACTACATCCTTACCCCGGATACCCTGTATGCCGTTCAGCTCGCCCGCGGCAGTGATGTCGCCCTCGATATCGTGGCCCCCACCTGTCAGACACCCACCGGCGAAACATTTTTTGGCAGTATAAAGCTTACCTTTCAACAACCCTGACACCTCGCGCTGAGTGCTACGCAAAGGAAGCGCTATATTTTAAAGAATCAAAGTTCTCATAAGCAAATCAGCCGCAGAACATTCTGCGGCTGAATGATTCACGATTTGCTTCTTCGCCGGAGACGGCGAAGCGAGCACAATGAGAACTTACGGCATCGGATTACTATTCGCCCAATCGGCCCCCAGCCTCACCTCTATGTCCACCGTCGATGTGGGATCCGGTCGGATCACGATCTGATTACTTGAGCTAACCCCGAAGAGAGTTTGTAAGTATTTCAAGGTGTAGAGCTTTGGCGAATATACAACAATCATGGTTGAGTTATAGGCGCCATCTGCAGGGCCGGCTTCCGTCACCTGGACGCCCTGTGAGAGGAGGAAATTTCCGGTCGTCCCCTCGAGCCCACCTGCAAATGTGCCGTTAAGCACACGCACGCGCGCACCATCGGCCTGCATCAGCGCCACCGGGTCATTCTGCGCCGCCAGCGGACTGAGCGCGCCCCCTGAAGTAAACACCTGATCGCGCAGCTCACGGATCTTATCGGGCAGGGGCTTCATGACAGCAGCAGCCTCTCCACCCAAAGTGGTATCCTCCAGGGCCACCATACTGTAATCGATCGCACCCGTCTTGATGCTTTCCACAGGAATTTCCCTTGCAAGGACAGCCAGTTGAACGGCCGTGTCGAATGGCATGTTGGTCTTGATGCCCGCCGAGAACTCTTCGTAGAATTGCTGGGCTTTCCCAATCAGCACGGGGAAATTCTCGGGGCTCAGCACTTTGTCGCGGATCGCCAGGATGAGCTTCTGCTGCCGCTTGGCGCGTGCGATATCGCCTTCTTTATCTTTACGGTAACGTGCGTACGCCAGAGCCCGCTCTCCATTTAGGTCGCGCATTCCACAGCAGGTGATTCGGATCTTATCCTTGCCTGCGCCGACGGGATCCAATCGTAAATCCTGATCGTTGTGAATGGTCACGCCACCGATCAGATCGATGAATTCGACGAAGGTATAGAAATCGACCTGAGCATAATACTGGATGGGCACACCCAGAAACTGCTCCACGGTCTTGCGAGCCAACTCCGGCCCGCCGCCGGGCAGCCGGTTGCCTTCCCCGGAAGAATAGGCAGTGTTAATACGGCTGTAGCCAAACCCCGGAATATTGACCCACATATCGCGCGGAATGGACAGCATGCCGGCCGTCTTGGTCAGCGGATCGATCGTGAGCACGATCATCGTATCCGAACGCGGCGCGCCCTCGCCTTCCACCCAATCCCGGTAATCGAGACCGATGATCAAAACGCTGATGCGGCTGGCCCCATCCCAGGCGGGCGGCAGGTCACTATCGGGGATCGTGATCGGAGGAGGCAGTTCAGCCACGCTGGGCACAGGTGTACCCTCCTCGTTCGTGATTTCGGGGCCATCCAACCCTGCAGATACCGTCCCACAGTTCGAGGGAGGTGACCCGGGCAGCGGCGTGATTGTCCAACACGTGACCAGGCCGCGCACAAAGATAAAGCCGCCAACAGCGATCAGTACTCCCACCACAATCACAATGATTTGTGTGATAGAGGGACGCCCCCATTTTATGTTTTTGAAAAAGTTCATGTTCCTCATACAGGTTTTATATACACCATATCCAGGCCGAGCCGGTCCAAGCCTTCCTTTGCCCAGTGCTGTAACAGCACCGAATCTTCCTCCATGACCTTCATCATGATTGGGATGGCGCGGTGGTCACGGATCTCAGCCAGCGCGCGTAGAGCATGGATTCGAGCCGATTGCGGCGCGCTTTTTACAATATCGATGAGCGGTAGAACTGCCGGGCCGCCAATTTTGACCAGTGCGTTCACAGCCAGGCTGCTGACCATAGAATCCTCATCGCTCAACGCCTGGATCAGAGAGGGAATAGCGCTTTCATCGGGCTTGATGGCCAGCCCCAACGCAGCACACTGACGCACTTCCCGGGCGGGATCGCTCAGAAATGGGATCAGCCAATCGGCTTGCGCGTTAGGCGATTGCGCCAGTGTCCGCAAGCCCCACCAGCGATGATCCACTTCAGCGGAGCGGGTGAGTTCCAGCAGTGCAGGGACCGCCTCTTTGCCCAGCTCGATCAGCAAAGGGACAGCCTCTTCTGCGCGGACTTCGTTTCCGCTGGTCAGGTCGTTCAACAAATCTTGTAATGACACGTTATTTCGCAGGCGGAGGGACTGGCAATTCACCTTCGGCGGTGCTCACCCACTTGTCGCCCTCTTCGATCAACATGACCGGGATATCGTCCACAATCGGATATTTGCGTCCACAATCCTTGCAGATGAACCAGGCATCTTTGTGGTATTTAAGTTCACCACCTGTTGTGCGGACACAGTTTGGACAGCGCAAGATTTCAATGAGTGTTTCGCTAATCATCAATTCTCCGTTTCTTCACAGCAGAAAATTGTACCATGCACATATTCCCTCAGGGGATCAGGACGGGGCACGGGTTATCCGGAAGGGCCCCGACACAGATTTTTCTCGTCTGCCAGCTTCTCGGGATTCTTCGAGTCTGGTCCATACTGGCAAATGGCCTGCCAGGGTTCATAATGGGTTGTGACCGTGTCCTGGAAATAAACGACGCCATCTTTCCAGACCGTGCGCGTTACATTGACGTCGGCGCCATTGGCGGCCCAATCCACCTGTTTCATTTCATTCTTTCCCAGTTCGGGATTCTCTTCAAAGGTAGGCGAAGGTGCAGGCGTAACGTTTGTGGGTCCCGATGTTTCCCATGTGACCGAGCGCCCATCCTTGGTGGAATAGAACTTCCAGGTAAGCGATCCACTGCCCATGTAGGTTTCCATCAGGATCCAGTAAGGCGAATCGTTCGTGAACTTGAAATCCACCAGCGGGAAGTAAACGGTTGCATCCAGGCCGGCCAATCTGGTATCGACTGCGCCGCTGGCCGTCTGCTCATAGTAAGAAACACGATAAGCGTGAGGCGTCCGCTCCACAATGGGGAAGCCTGCGTTGAACACGGCCCGGAAGAGCGTGGTGCTAACCTGACACACACCGCCGCCAACACCCTTGATCGTCCGTCCACCATAAATGATCAGCGCTTCGGCAAATCCGTTCTCCAGGCTTACATCTGATAGATACTGGCCCATCGAGAACGTTTCGCCGGGCCCAACTAAAATGCCATGATAGCTCGCCGCGGCAGCCGTGATATTTTGAATACGCTCCGCGCTGGAACCATAAAAGTACGAGGTCTCTTCCCAGATCAACTCGGTGATGCCAAGCTCCTGTCCAGTGGCTGTAGAAGAGACGCGCGGCTGGGCTTCATTGATAACCAGGGACGCGGTATGTTCGCCGCGCCCGACTGCTTCGTTGATGGCTATGATGCTGGCATCTACATCCAGCGCCCGGCCAACCCTTGAGTCTTCCTTGAGGTCCAGCTGGCGTGTCTCATCGTCAAATATAAACTTTGCATCAGAAGGCAAACGGTCCACCTGGTCCTTGACCGGCACGAGCATGTCGCGCAATGCCTTCGGGTTAAGGGCTACCTGCACACCGGTTTGATCGCCATTTTGCACGCGCTGCACGGTGAGTAGATTGACAATCACTTCAGGGTTGTAAATGTAGGGACCCGGATCGCCCGGCCCGGCATTGGGGATCACGAGCGTGAGAGGCTGGCTGAGAATCTGCCGCGCCGTATCCGCCTGCGCGGTGACATCCAGGATCTGCGGGTGGATTTCCTGTACGACCAGCTCCACCTCGCCATCGGCGAAGGTCTGTAGTTGCGCGGTGAGATAGATGAGTGTGGCATCGATCTTGAGCTCACGACCCACCTGCCCTGGCTGGGCAACCACATTGGTGCCATCCAGCGTGAGGCTAGCCTCCTGTAAAGGCTGGTTGATCTGTGTAGCGATCTGGGTCAGAAACTGGTGCGCAACGCGCTCATCGAATACAACCACAGGCGGCACGCTGGCGCCCCGGCCCGCCGCGCGCATCTGACCAGACAACGCGCCAAACAGACCACCACTCCTTCCCAACTTATAGGCTGTGAGGGCACTGGAGGATGGGTCGAATACCATACCCAGTTGTGCCGGGCTGGCCACCCAGGCTTTTTCACCGTCCTTAAAAAGGACTTTTCCCGTAATTGGGTAGGATAAAGACTCGTTCAATCTCACAGCCGCATCCGAGGGGCTCAGCCCTGAAAGATCCACACCGGCAACTGAGACTCCCGGGAAGATGCGTCCGGCATAGAAGAGTTGATAGCCCAGCGTCCAGATAATGAGGATACCGAGAAATAGAGTCATCCCGCTGACGAAGGCAGCGACAATTTGTGGAAATATAGGAACACGTTTATATGGATAAGAAATAGTAGCCATGATCGAAAATTATACCTTCTCAGAGGGAACAAACGTTAATACAGATGAGCACCGGATTAAGACGAAAGGGCAAAATTATTTGTTCCCACCCAGTTTTCGCCCCGGAATGAGCATCGGCGTAACGGATTTGTAATCTGCATACTGCTGGCCAAATTCACGCAGAAGCTTTCTTTCTTCAAAAATGATGCCAATCAATATATAAACTGTCAGTGCAGCATACACAATAAATGAATTTACGCTCACCGATGGGGACAGCCAGAGGATGAGCAAACTGAATGTGTAGAGTGGATGACGGACAAAACGGTATAAACCGCTTGTGACCAGATCGCCAGTTTTCTCCGCCTCCATCAGCTGGCGCAAACCTGCAAAAGAAAGGATATCAGTTTGCAGCACTGAGATGAGCAGAAGAAGCACAGAGATACCCTGCCCGACAAACATCAAATAACTCCAGGGTGGCGGGACCTGATAAAGGGGCCGATCTGGCAGAGTGACCATCAGGTAAAGAACAGGTACAAAACTGATCACCGCAAAGATGTTATAGATCAGACGATAAGACTTCATGAATCCTTCACCCAGCACACGACGGAGAAAATTTTTGAATCCCATCGAGGCGAGCACTGAATGGATGATGCCCCATAATGCGATAGTGAAGATCAGCCAGAACATGGTTCTCCTTATTCGCGCTGAGCGCAGTCGAAGCGGGACAATTATGAGACTCTAGTTTTCCCTGAATCGCGCGCTTCGACTACGGTCTGGGACGCGCTACGTCCCAACCCTCCGCTCAGCGCGAGAGGTTATTCAGTCCCAAACGCAGGCAGCTCGATTGTTTCGTTGCCTGCCTCGATCATGTAATGTGGCATCCAGGCGACACCAAACAATTTGACGAAGACATCTGTTTTCTTGGGCGCGATCGTCACTTCCGTGCTCTCATTGACGACCCTGCCCCATTTGTCGTTGATCTCGGCGATCACCTCTTCACGGCGTTGCTGAGCTTCTGCGATCTGCTGGTTGAGCTCCTTGATCGTATCTTTTGATTCTTCAACGTCTGCCCGGGCCTGCTGGGTCATGCGGCGTTTGGTCAGCGAGGAGGATAAACGCGAGGCCTTTCGTCTGCCGCCAAAGAGACCGGTGAGGTTTTCGAGATGAGTCCCTGCCTCTTCCATCTTGCGATTGGACAATTCATCTTCATCTTTGGCGAGCTCACGTTCTTCGCGGGCCAGCCTGTCTTCCAGGCCTCTCAACTGGCGGTCGAGCTGCGCGGTCTTCTTTTCGATCTCAGCATCCCGCGCATCGCGGGCAGCATCAGCACAGGCTTTCATGAATTCGGCCGGGCTTACATCAGGACCGGCAAACACTTTCAACGCCTGGTTGGCCCGCGCCTTGACAGACGAGTTGCGGAAGACCCAATCCGTAAAGTCCTTTTGCAGCGCAGTCATCAGCTTGACATCGTTCAGGGGCGCGTCGATCGAGCTAAAACGCGCCGCCGGGGTCGGAGAGGTGTCGATGCTCTCCACTACGTTCGGATTGAGCAGATCTTCCTCCTCCCAACGAACGGAGCCGCGCTTCTCGGGTGCTCTCACCAGAACTGTGCGCGTCACCTCACTATCCACGCCGTGTTTGCGGTCGAGTATGCGCACCTCGGCAGAGGCTAGCAATGTCGGGTGATAGATCACACTATCGATCATCACTTCGGCGGGCATAGTCTGCTGCGCGGCGGCAAAGGCTTCGGGCAGGCTGTAATTTTGCGGGAGAAAATACTCTCCTATCCCCGCCGGGATCGGAGGCTTTGTACTCGATGATTGGATCTCAGCAGCCGGTGATTGCGCTGGCGCCGAGCGCGCGGCCGGTCTCGGCGTTGGGGTGGGTGCCATAACGGGTGCAACGACCGGCTGAGTCTGAGGCACTGCATCCACGTTAGCGAGCCTGTTCAAAGCGGGGATCTGATTCCGGGTGAGTGGCCCCGCCAGGAAATTCATCGACCAGCGCGTTTGCAATAGCTCAGGCTGCCTGGCATGGATGTTATGCAGCACAAACACGCGCTTGCCAAGTGAAGAGATCAGCTTGTCGAAGATCGAGCGCGGCACACCGCCCGCCGCGCTTTCGAGTCCATCCAGCAGACGGTTTTTATCCTGCTCGGTTTGCAGTTTGCCGATGAACCATGTGCCCGCGTTGGAGAGCGCCTTATAATCTATGTCAACGGGGTTTTGAGTAGCGAGTAGTAGTCCAAGCCCAAAAGCGCGAGCATTTTTCAACATCCGCAGGAGTGGAAGCTTTGAGGGAGGGTTACGCAGCGGCGGGAGATAACCAAAGATTTCATCCATATAAAGCAGTGCACGCAAGGATGTGGCTCCGCCTTGGGTGCGCATCCACGTCTCCACAGCAGAGAGCAGAAGTGTCACAAAGAACATGCGCTCTTCATCCGACAGGTGTGCAAGATAAAAGATATTGTGGCGCGGGCGGCCATCGGCGCTGTACAGCATAGAGCCGATATTGAGCGGCTGTCCTTCACGCCAGGTTTCGAAGGTGGGTGCAGCCAGGATATTGTTCAACACCATCGCCAACTCCATGCGATCCTTGGCAGGGAAGAAGGTTTCAACAGGGAACGCGCCGAGTTTTTCAAACGGTGGCGTTTGGGTTTGCAGCACCAGCTCTGCCAGTTCCACATCTTTGCCCTGGCTCCACTCGTTCTCGAAAATATTCGAAAGCAAAATGTGCTCACGCGAGCGCAGTGGATCGAGGTCTGTGTAGCCGACTAGCCCCAGCAGGGCCGTGACGGTGCTGGTAATTTTCTCGCGCAGGATCTCGCGATTCTCATTCCAGGAAATCTCCGGTGCAGCCAGTGAAGACAGCACACTGACCGCGACCCCCGCGTCTGAACCGGGTGTGAAGATCGTGAATTGCGCGGCATTTTTGAGGGCGAGGAGTCTCTCGTGTGACACACCCCATTCTTTCAAACCCTCGCGCCACGAGGTAGCGGCATCTGTTGCCACTTGCTCCAGGGTCTTGCCCGCGCGCCGCGCCAGATCGGCATCGATCCATGGCTGAAAATCCTGAGGAGCTAGGTCGGGGAAATGCAACAATAGATTTGTGAGGTCCCCTTTCGGGTCAATGATGATGGCCGGGATGCCCTGCAGAGCCGCTTCCTCCAACAAAACAATGCACAGGCCTGTTTTGCCGGAGCCGGTCATGCCCGTTACCACCGCGTGGGTAGTCAGGTCCGCGGGATCGTAAAGTGTTTTTTTGTCTGTCACTGTCTGATGAATTGGATCGTACGCGCGTCCAAGATAGAAATTCGAATCGGTCATATAAAACCTATCTCCTCAGATGAACCTTGCGAATTGTCTGGCCTTCGCAGGATTTTTATTTAGAACGAACGTGCTAGCTAAATGTACTCTATTTTATAACATCTTACAAGCAAAAAACTTGCGGAGGCTGCCAAGCGCTCCGCAAGTTTGTCTTCTCAATCATCGTCTGCGCCTCCGCCACCGGAGCCGCTGTTATCGTCTCCACCGCCCGAGTCGTCTTCGGGTTCATCGCTATTGTTGTCGTCATTTCCGCCGCCTTTACCGCTATTGTCATCCCTACTGTTCTCATCATTCCCATTATTGTCAGTGCTGTCCTCACGGTCGTCGCTATTATCGACTGAGCCCGAGCCACTGTTGTCCTCATCTGATCCATCATCCGAGGATTCATTCCCCGATCCAGGCCCAGAATTATCGTCATCTTCGGTCTCTTCCTCTCCAGAGCCCTTGCCCGAATTATCATCCTCTTTTTCATTTTCGCCGTCATCGCCTTTGTCTCCGGAGTCGTCATCGTCCACGTCCGGGAGAACTGCATCGGGCGGCAATAGCCGGACGCGCTCAGCCAGCACGACACCGTCAGCGCGGGTTTCACCGCGTACACGTACCGCACTGCCCTGGACAATTGGTCCATCGCGCAGCTCTGTATCAGGCAAGATCATCACTCGGACGCCAGACACCAACCATTCATTGCCATTCTGGAGCGTGACCACGCCGGCAAAATCGACGTCTGCCGAGCGTCCCTGTGCAAACAGTTCACGCAGTTCATGAAGCCTTTTATTCTCATGTTCACGCTCGAGCGTCGCGCGCTGCTGTATATCGAAGGTAAATAATAAGAGCACATCCTCCCACGTGCGCTTGACCGGATAGAGATTATCGCCCGGCAAGGTCGTGGATGCTGCACGGACGAGGTTCGTACTACTAATGAACAACACGGCGATGACTGCCAGCGTGACTGCAATCCGGCGTAGCGATGCAAACCACAGTCGTCGTGATGACGGCCCGGCTCCGGCTTCACGCATGTTCGCGGCACGCTGAAGGACTCGGGCACGGTTACGCCGGACCACCTCGGCAGATGGTTCGGGGACTACCATGCTCTTTGCACTCACCGACGCTTCAAGGATCGGGCGCAGCTCATCGGCAAGCGCAGGATAACGAAAAAGAACGGTATCAATGTCCGCGCCCTGTTCGATCTCCTGCAAACATATTTCTAAAACTTCGTATAAATCACTCATAGTTCACCTCCCCAATTTGCCGCTGAAGCGATGCCAGCGCGCGAAATTGGAGAGCCTTTACCGCGTTAATATTTTTCTTGAGGTGTGCGGCAGTCTCTTCAATCGAATATCCCTGGCCAAAGCGCAGAGCCAGCACATGCTGTTGTTCGGAGGTCAGCTGTGCGTAAGCGCTTCGCACGATGCGATGTTGTTCACGTTGATCCACTTCCGAGTGGACACTGGGGCCAGCCGCGGGCAAGGAGTCGGATAACGCTTCCACGGGCCGCCGATAATGTCTGCGCAAATGATCGTTGACCACGTGCGATGCGGTTGCGATCAACCAACCCTTGAGGCTGGATTGCGGTCCCTGCCTCTTTTGTACGGCCTCTAGCAAGCGCACGAAGACGTCGCTAGCGATATCTTCGGCGAGTGCATCGTCATTGATACGGTAACGGACGTAGCGGTAGACGTCAGAAAAATATTGATCGTAAATGGCACCGATGGCTTGCGAGTCCAGGTTTTGCAAGCCATCCAGCGCATGACGCTCATCATAAGCAGGCATGATTTGTCCAGCCCCAGGCTTCACAGAATATGTTTTTGCTCCATAAGCTATCATATAAAGTATATCACCCGGGCAGATCCATCGACCTGCCTGCCCAGGTCGAAGAATGATCTGATCGCAGCCGCTCATCATGAGTATCGTCACTGGAATTGTCGCTGTACTCACAAAAAAGTTACGGGCCAATACAAAAGCCTCTCGCTCACCAGCGAGAGGCTTTTTCATGAAGTCTTGCGATGGTCCTCAAAAAACCTTCGCAAGGCTTTTGCAGAAAATTAAGTGGGCGGGTTATCCAGCCTGATCCCGTGCCCCCGAACCGTGTCGATGTATTGATGCGTCGGGTCGAGCGCGGCCAGCCGGTCGCGCAGCCGGCGGATCAGCGCATCTAAGGCCTGATCGGAGACGCCGGCGGCCTGGTCATCCCCCCATACGGTGGAGACCAGATCAGGGCGGCTGACCACCTGTCCATGGCTCTCATACAAGAGCCAGAGCAGTTTGAACTGCTGCGCCGAAAGAGGTGGCACAAGCTGCTGCTGGTTGACCCAGACCCGCCGTGATTTTTGATCCATCATCAGGCGGCCGGGCATGCCCGTCCCTTCAAGCAGCGGCATGGTGGCATCAGAGGTCAGGAAGAGGAATTGCTGTGCCATGGCAACAGATACGAGATCCCCATCCTGCAGAACAACCGGCGCCGTCAACGGCATGCCATTATGATGCGTGCCGTTCTTGCTCCCCAGGTCTTCGAGAATGACGCCTTCAGGTGTAGGTGTCACTCGCGCATGAAAACGCGAGATCTGGCGGTCGGCGACAACCACATCGCAAGAAGGCTCACGTCCCAGCACCAGCGTCTGGCTGAGCTGCCAGCGCTGGCCCTTAAGTGGTCCTTCCTGGGCAACCAGCAAGGGGTAATCTTCCTGCGTTTTTTTCATGCAAGTCTCTGTGATTCGAATCGGATTCGTTTGTTTAATGGAGTATATTATAATAATATAGCATAAAGATGCATTTCTGTGCAGAACTAACGCCGAAATAGATTTGCCAGAAATACCGCCATGGATCACGAAACAGCTAAAGGAGGATTGTTGCTCCCACCCCTCAAGAACGGGGAGGTGTTGCGCGGCCGCTATAAGATCCGTGACCGGATTGGTCAAGGTGGAATGGGGTCAATCTATCTGGCCGATGATACCCGGCTCAAAGGCCGCCAATGCGCCTTGAAGGAAGTCGAATACGACCGTGCCCTCCCGGAAGACGTCCGAGATGAAGCCCGCGACCAGTTCCTGCGTGAGGCCACGATCCTCGCGCGTCTCGATCATCCCAATCTGCCCAAAGTCTCTGATTTCTTTTCCAACGGCCCACGCGATTACCTGGTGATGGATTACGTTCCCGGGAACGACCTGCGTACCATGCTACTGGAAGCACGGCGCAAAAAATTCTTTATGAAAGAGCTCGATGTGCTTGCCTGGGCAGATCAGGTGGCAAGTGCACTCACGTTTTTGCACAGCCAGGAACCGCCCATCGTACATCGCGACATCAAGCCCAGCAACATCAAGCTCATGCCGCACGGCTTGATCAAACTCGTGGACTTCGGCCTGGTGAAAATCCTCGCGCCCGAAGAAGTCACCATTACTATCATTCAGGGACAGGGCACCGCGCTCTACACACCACTCGAACAATATGGGGGAAGTGATATTCACACCGATATCCGCTCGGATATTTACTCGTTTGGCGCAACGTTGTATCACTTGCTTACGAACGAGCCGCCTGCAGATGCGCGCAAGCGCTTCCTGCAACCTGAAAGCCTGGTCCCGTTACGACAGATCAACCCATCGATTTCGCCGCGTACAGAGCGAGCGGTCCTGTGGGCGATGTCCTTACATCCGGATGAACGACCTCTCACGGTCAACGATTTCCGCCAGGCACTGTTGGGATACAGTGAGTCGCCAACCCTGCCTATCGCCGTGCGACGCGCCCGTCCCCAACCCGTTTTGGATTACCTTGCGCATACGCCGGAAGCTACGCTGGCCTGGAGCGCGGCGGTCCTGTTCCTGGTCAGTCTGTTGGCGACCTTGATCCGCTAGCGACCTGCATCCAGATCCACGCCCCCAACGACCCGATTACTTGTCCCAAAAACGTTAATACCAGCACCCCATATGCGCCTCCTGAGGAGATGACCCAGGCCGTCGCGCCGGGGAAATCGAGTGCCAGATAATTGTAGGCTGCCATCCCTCCGAGAAAAACGCATAACGCCCAGCGTAAACCCCAGCGCGGCGAGACGATCCTGCTGACTGCCCAGAATATTAGCACTGCACCGCCGAGCACCGCCAGCATAACGACCATCCAGATGCCCAGTCGTGGATTCCCTTCCGGTGTGACCAGATCATTCTCAACCACCACGGGAGTCAGCGTGGGCGTCACGGTCACCAATGTCGCGGTCACAGAAGGAACGACCACCGTCACCGCCGCGCCCACATTGGAGGCATCGAATTGAATTGCCCCTGAAATCACTGCAGGTTCACTGACCACGCGGATTTCCACCTTGCCTGGACGGTCGATGGCAAATTCGGCCCGCGCCATCCCATCCACGGTGAATGCGTCTACCTGTTGCAGGATTGGCCCGCCCTCATCCCTCGTGGACATAATGAAACGCACAGGCGTCTCATCGGGGACAATATTCTGGTTGTGATCAACGATCGGTCCCGCGCGAACCGCGATCGTATCGCCAATCCGATAGAGAGGAATTTCTGTTTGCGTGGGGACAACAACGGCTGTAGGTGTTTCCGTTTCACCCATCGGAGTCTCGGGGGTGAGGACCTGATTGGTCGGGGTAGGAGTAGTCTGAACCGCCTCATCCAGTGCAAGTGGAATGATCTGAGTAGGATCAGGCGAAGTGACTGTGCGCAAGTCATATCCTACGCTAGGGATGGAAACCGGCGAGTGGCCTTCCAGAGTGACCTGAGGCTGAAAAAGCAGCCTGGCAGCCATCTCGACAAACGCGGGCTGTTTGCTGTAAAGAGCATAATAGGCCTGGAATTTGGAGATGTCTGTTGGATCAAGATAGTATGGCGCGGTGAACGAGAACAGGATCACATTCTTGTTGCGGATCAAGTTCGGGCGCTCTGCGAAGAAGCGTCGTAACAGCGAGATCTGTTCATCACTCACATCTGCCAGCGAAATGACCAGCCAGTTCGTGCGGTCCAGCACACCCTCGATATCCGTCTCTGTCTCATCATTCAACATGAGCTCAAGTTCGTCAAAGGGGAATGAATTGAGCCGGCTGGTAAAGACCTGTCCACTCCCCTCGGGCCCATACAATCGTAAAACCTCTCTCTGCAGGGCATCGTTCGCAAGGCTTTCCTGCCACAGACACGTGACGCACTGTTTATACATGGGCGTATCTGTTAAGAACGTGATCCGGTCATTCTGGTTGGGCGGCTGCGGCAAGAGAGTGTTCAGTTCTTCGAGAGAAGGATTGATCAAGGTAGCGGCACTACGCGCGACGTCAAAGACAATATCTTCTGATGTGCCAATCTTTGCCAGTTCATTTTCAGGTGCCAGCACATTCGAAAGTGACAGCTCACCGTACATGCGCAGCTTCTGGGCCAAGATTCTCAAGACCGCAGCATCCACGCGCTCGGCAAACGCGCGGTCGGCGCGATATTCCTGCGCAAAGAATTCGAGGATGCGCAGGGTCGCGGTATACGTATCATCCTCGGCATCCTCAGAAGTGATATTGCCCAGGTAGAGCAGATCATTGCCTGCCAGGAACCCATCGCGAGCCACCAGACGCGGGGCAAAAGCTTCACCACTTTGTGCGTAGAAATCACGAACCGCCTGGCTGCCCAGGGCGTCGCTCACAATCAAGCCCCCATTTCCACGCCATGTCTCGAATTCAGGCAGTTGAATGATGGTCGAGAGCGCGGGCTCATCCAGACTGACCGGACGCGTGGTTGCCCGGATATTTCCCTGAAAGCCCTGATAACGAATGTGCGAAACGAGCAAACCATCTGTAAGACTCGTGAGTTGCGGGGAATTTGTGACTGCAAAGAACGGCTTAAGATCCACCTGCTTGAGTTGCTCGAGCAATTTACGTACGGTCGCCGGTTCCTCTTCCGGCGCGCGGTCTGAAGCGCCGCGCCCGGGGAAGTGTTTGGCGACCACCATCATGCGAGAACTACTCCCGGTATGTAGCCCGGTAATGTAGGCGCGTCCCATCTCTCCCACCCAGAATGGGTCGCCGCCAAAGACGCGCGGACCCAGGTCGATCCGTGCCGAGGGATTTGGTTCTTCCACCACATCCAGAGAGGGGCCAAAAAACAGGTTAAAACCCAGCGCACTTAGTTCACTGCCTGCCACCGCGCCCACCTGTCGTGCGAGATCCGTATTCCATGTGGCGCCAATCGCCATCAGGTTCGGCAGGGGAGTAAGCCCTCTCAAGATTTGATCGTAGGGGCCGCCATCGCCTTCCTGTGAAATCCCAATAAATAACGGCACATAGGTCTTTTCGCCGGTCTGCGCGCTTGTTTCAGGACTCGAGCTGGTGGTTGTATTCGCCTCGATCTTCTGCAGGTCGCTGATTAACTGGTACACGCTCGGGATCGTATCGGGCTCGGGCAGAAAGTTATCGTTGGCGGCCAGCAAAACCACGCCCCCTACATGCTGATTAGCGATCAGATCATAGATTTGCGTTTGATCGTGGACATCGATTCCCTGAAAGGTAACCAGGAACAGCTGCCCTACGCGCTCTTCGGGTGTCATCGTGGCGAGAAGGGCTTGCGCCTCGGGGTTTTGGAATTGCATTCCTGCGCGCACAGCAGGGATCGGCAGGAGGAGGGAGGCAATCGTCGTTAGCAGCAGTAATCCATACAGGAAAGATCTCAACTGCATGCTGCTCCCCTGGACTGCACCATAGACTGGTTGCAATTCATTTGACTTCCCCTCGTACCTGCACAGCCAGCTGCGGATCATCCGTAAAAATCGCGTCGACATCCCAGCGGAACAGGCGGCGCATATCCTCCGCCGCGTTAACGGTCCAAACGTGGATACGCCTCTTCAAGCGATGCACACGCTGCACCTGCTGCGGACTCACATCTTTGAGATTCGGGTGCAATGCCTGATAACGGCCAAATGCAAAACCAAACGAACGCGCCCACGCACCCAAGAGCCCGTTCAAAGCAAGCAAGCCGCGCGGCACTCTTGGCAAATAGGCGCGGGCCTTTGTTAGATTGGAGGCAAAGAAAGAAGAAAACATAACACGTTCTTGTAGGCCGAACTGCTCGACCAGCTTACAGACCGACTCAACGAGTTGATCGCGCGGCGTATTGTAATTGGTCAGTTCCACATTGATAAATGTACGTATCCCGACGGCTTCGAAGACTTCTGCAAGAGTGGGGATTTTCTCGCCTTTGAACTTGTCCGAGAAGAAGCTGCCTGCATCCAGGGATTTTAACTGTGCCAGCGAGAGGTCTTTCACCCGGCCGTGGCTGCCTGTTGTCCGATCCACCGTTGGATCATGAATGACCACAACATGGCCATCCGCCGACAGTTTCACATCCAGCTCGATGGCATCGGCGTTCTGTGCCAGAGCCAGTTCAAAAGCGGCCAGGGTATTCTCAGGCGCATGAGCAGATGCACCACGGTGCGCGAAGATGATCGGTTGAGGTAGGGATCTGAGCATGGCAAAGATTACTCGTCATGACTTCGTCGCGACAACGCGCCGCGAAGAAATCTCTTTCTGAGCAGGAATTTCAGCTTGCATCACTTGAGAGTGCCTCCGCATGGGAAGCTATGACGAACGTACCTAAACTAAATATCAACGAAATATGCTTTGGCGGCGCGATCTAGCATATCTCGCGACATGGTCGCTGGGACCGAAAGATAACTGGAGATGTCAAGGATCTGGTCGCAAAGGTCGCGGGGATGAGAAGCGCGCAGTTTGCGGTTCCTCTTGATATACCATTCCTGCAACAAATATGCCAGTCCCTGATCGCTGTATTCTACTTTTTTATCCTGGGCAACGCGCTTGAAGATCTCGCGATACTCCTCATACGAGGGATCGCCAATCTCGATCTTATGTCGCAAGCGGCGCAGGAAGGCCTCGTCCACGAGGTCTTTTGGCGGGAGGTTGGTGGAGAATACGATCAACACGTCGAACGGCACCTCTACTTTTCGTCCGTTGTGAAGCGTGAGGAAATCGACGCGGTTCTCTAGCGGAACAATCCAGCGGTTGAGCAGGTCGCGCGGACGCACCTGCTGGCGTCCAAAGTCGTCGATGAGCAGAATGCCGCCGTTGGCTTTCACTTGGAACGGCGCTTCATAGAACTTATGAACTTCATCGTAGACCAGGTCCAGGCCCTCGAGCGTCAACTCACCACCGACCACGATGAACGGGCGGCGGATCTTCACCCAGCGCGGGTCGCGCCGCTGACTGGTGCGCAAATTCCCCGTACCGCCTGTACCGGACGGCACATCAGCATCGGGAGCGAGCCTGTGGCTCACCTGGTCATAAACCTTGATGACCTGTCCATCCAGATATAAGGCATAGGGAATATACATCCCCTGGGTCAACATCAGATTGCCAAAGGCTCGGGCGACACTTGTCTTGCCGTTTCCGGGAGGCCCGTACATGAAGATGGATGTGCCGGAATTGAGCGCGGGTCCCAGCCGCTGAAACGTGGATTCGGAAAGAACCATCTGCGAAAGGAGCTGGCGCATCATCCTTGAGGTAACGGTCATGCGCCCGGTCTTCTGGCGACGGATCGCTTCGTTGTAGACTTCAAAAGGAACCGGGGCGGGTCCCGCATACTGGCTGCGCTCCAACGCCTCGCGGGCCCGGACGATACCTGCTCCCGTGATCCCGTAAGTATATGCTCCTTCACCCAATCCTCCCTGGGAGGACTTGACTTCCAACATCTTTTCGCGCTTCAGTGCTTCCAGAATGCCATCTGTGACGCCGGCAAAGGGCAGTGCGATCAGCTCGGCGATCTTGAACCCGCTCATGTATCCCTGCGAGTAAAGGATTTTCAAAGCCAGGTCCTGCAGCCAGAGCACAGATAAACCCGTATCCTCCACTGAATTGATCGGCGGCGGCGAAAATAATGCATTGACAGATGGTCTTACGAGGGGATTATTCATAACACCTCCCACGTGGGGATGCTCCGTTAAAATGTAAGATTAAGTGCGGTCAAATTATACTGCTACTTGTCTGAATGTATGTTTTTCCTTGATTGCATTTGTGTAAGATTGATGCAGGTGTTGTGAAGCGTCTCCCACCTTAGCGCATTATCAATATCGTATATAATTTGGCTCACTATGAACCTATCCGTCGTCATACCAGTCTACAATGAAGTCGACAACATCGGGGAAATTCTCAAACGAGTACAGTCCACCAAGCTAGCCAGTGAAATTGTCGTTGTTGATGATGGTTCCAAAGATGGGACCCGCGATGCCCTCCAAAAACTGGATGGCAAAGAGAATGTGCGTGTCATTCTGCACGAGCGCAACCAGGGAAAAGGCGCGGCAGTGGTCACGGGCATGAAAGCAGCGCGAGGGGATGTTTTGCTGATTCAGGATGCCGACCTCGAATACAATCCTCGAGATTATCCCGTGCTTCTCCAGCCGATCGAGGAAGGTCTTGCCGATGTGGTCTACGGCTCGCGGTTCTTGGGCGCGCCGCACCGGGTGACCATGTTCTGGCACCTGGTGGCCAATCGCCTGTTGACGCTCATGACCAATATCCTCTACAACACCATTCTGACCGACATGGAGACCGGCTACAAGGTCTTCCGTCGTGAAGTGATCGAAGGGATAACCATCCGCGCCAAACGGTTCGACTTCGAGCCCGAGTTTACGGCCAAGGTGCTCAAACGGAACCACCGCATCTTTGAGGTGCCAATTTCCTTCAACCCCCGCGATTATTCGCAGGGTAAGAAAATCAAATTGAAAGATGCGTTTGAGGCGGTATGGACCCTGCTAAAATATCGCTTTATGGATTGACATAAAAGAAGGCGTCCTAGACGCCTTTTTTATTCTTCCACAGTCACGTTGTACTTGTAAATATAATCCCCTGCCTCGAAATCGGCAGCCCCGTCATTAATCGGTTCATCGAAGGTGGCTATGGCTTCCAGATCATATTCGCCGGGCGGCCAGTCAGACATCAAGACGCCGAACTCCAGGCAGACGAACCCATTCGATCGCTTGGATGTAATGGGATGCACCACGTCATTTCCCAACGCTTCGCCGTTGAAGGAAAGCCGGACGCGAATGTGCTCGAAATTCTGTTGAAGAATCTCCTCCGTGGTTGTGCACCAGCCATAGTTGAAATAGGTGGGCGTATCATCTGTGATCGTGACGGTAAACGTCCGCGTGCCCGGTTTATCGTATTCTTCCTGGGTATATTGCTCCTCGGCAAGCTCCTGCAGATAGACCCATTCTCCTCCTTTCAACTTTTCGAGCATCATCTCCGGATCCGTTTCCATGACCGGCATGGAATCAGTCTGCTCCGCGGACTCAGGCGGTTCTTCCGCCGATTCGGCTGACTCTGCCGATTCTGTAGCCTCCGGATTCAGTGGGATCATACCCGGCAGCAAACAGGATGATAAAAGAAAACTCCCCATCGCCATGACGAGCCATAGTTTAAACATCACAGCGCTCATACACCAGCTCCTCTCTCCATTAAAAGCATAACCCACTCTGACGTTGATCGGTTCGAGTGGGTTATGCTTTTCTCAATGATTACCGCTGGACATACACCGTGTAATCCAGCACGTAATCGCCGGCTTCGTAATCGGCGGTCCCGTCGTTGATAGGACCTGTAAATGTGGCAGTCGTGCTCAGATGATGCTCCCCGGCCGGCCAGTCGCTCAACACTGTGTAATAGATGCGGCACTGCTGCCCGCTATTGGGCAGATCCTGGGTCACCATGTCGGAAAGCGGGACTTCCTCGCCGTCCAGCACAAATTTCAGCTCGATATTCTCGAAGTTCTGATCGAGGGTTTCCTGGGTCGTGGCGCACCAGGCATATAGCCAGAGCAATGGTTCAGACTCAATCAGAGGAATGGTGAATGTCAGGGTGCCTGGCTGAGCATAATCGGCAGCCGTGTATTGCTCACGCGCCTTATCTTCCAACTGCGTAACCGTAGACAAGGCATCGGTCGCTTCAGAGACAGAGGCGATCGTCGGCGGTCCCGAAGGAGCGACTCCCGTCCCCTGCGGTTCACTGAGGGCTGCCTCCGCCGCTTCGAGCACGACATCTTCCCCATTGGCCTGTCGCTGAAGTGTTTCCACAGTGACCGGTACTTCCACGGTCGGCACTACACCGGTTCCTTCGATATGAATGTTCTCTTCTGCATCTACGGCGCGACCGATCGTCATGCGAACGAGTAACCCTTCTGGCATCAAGAAATCCTCAACACTGCCGCCAGCACCAACCGTCGGGTATTGTCCGACAATGATCGCACGATCGTTGATGGTCATGTTGTAAGAGAAGAACTCACAGGCGCTGGCACAGGAGGGACCGACCAGCACGGCAACCGGCCCATGATATTGAAGCTCCGGTCGCGGCGGAATCATGATCTGCTCGTCACCCGGATCCATATAGAAATCGCCGGAAGCTTCTCTATACTGGGCAGTGTTTCCTACAACGGTCTCCTCCTCAAAGAAGTAAGCCGCCATTTGGTTGGCCAGCCATCCACTGCCACCGCCGTTAAAACGCATATCGACAATCACGCCAGGAACTTCATTTTCCTTGAAAAACTGGATGGCACGTTCCCAGACCTGTATGGAGAGGACATCATTATCCTGGAAGCTGTTGATCTGTAAGTACCCATAGCCGCTTGGCAGAAGCTCATACTGCACAGGTAAGGAGGTGGCGGGCTGGCCAGAAGTGAAGGAGCTAAAACTAAAACTTTCGCGTTCCGCAACAACATCGAGACTCGCAGTCTGCTCGGCAGCATCCGGGTTTCTGAAGGTGACCTCCACCTGTCCTTGCGTCATGGGAAAGCGCAGGGCATAGCGAAGCTGCTGTAAACGCTTAATCATCGGGTTACTAAACGGAGATGACCAGGGTGTGGTCTCCTCCACCACTTCTGCCGCAGGTTTTCCATCCAGCGCGATGATCTCGGCACCCCACTCCATCCCGGCCTGCTCCGCGGGCCCGCCGGGCAGAATAAAGTTGGCAATGATCGTGCCATCATCAGTCTCGCGCATGGCAAAGCCTAACCCGCCCTCTGTTTCGATGACGAAATCCTCATTGATCAGAGACTGATCGAACGCCACATGGGTGTCTGGAATGGACCAGAGGAAATCGCGCAACGCAAGGGCATACATGTGTGAGTCGTTACTCTGCTCTGCTTCCTCAAAACGCGGACGGAATTCCTCGCCCTTGGCTTCCCAATCGATATCCTTATATTCGGTAAAAGCGTATTCATTGGTGAACTTTTCGAGCATAGCATCAAACGCTTCGGTGTACGAAAGCTGAGAAAAATCGTCCAGTGCTGCGCTCTCGGGTTCAATGAGATCAATGACCGGCTCTTCGGAGCGGTCTATGCCAAAGGGCGACTGATCCATATCGATCACCGACCAGCCCGCGGGCAGGTCCATGATCGGATCATCTTCCGTGAACAGCTTCTCATCCGCTCCAAAGTCCGAAGGGAATTGCTGCTCGTCATCCGGGGCATAAACAAGATATTTGCCGCCAAATACTTCCAGATAGAGCTCCGGGTTATCACTCACTCTCGTTGAAACATAATGTGTGGACCAGCCTCCACCGCCCTGATCGCGACGTTCCAGATAGGGATCGCCCCATGTATTGGTCCAGTAGGCAACAGCGAAAATCATCACGCCGGTTTCCTGATTGCCATCGTGGTCCACATCATGCAGTGTGCCGCTCGGCTGATCCGGAAGAGTCAGACTATAGGTGAACGGCGAGGTGTAAAAGTCAGATGTAATCTGACCAAGCACCTGTGACTCGATGGGAAAAACAAACTGACGGTCGCGAGTGACAAAGCCGCCCTGATCTTCCAGGATCACCAGTGGTTGAGCAACACCAGCTGTGAAAAAGGTATTTGTATAAGTGACAGTGCCCGTGATAACTTTGGGGCCTTCCTCTTCTGTTGCGGGCTCCGGTTGCTGCGTTGACGCAGTTGTGGAGGCGGATGTCGGCGTGGGATTTCCGGGTAGGGGAAGCGACGCACACGCGCTGAGCATAATGCTCAATACGGTCAACATCGCGGCGATACGCAATATGATAGGTCTCATCTCTCTCCTCATTCTCTGAACACTGTTGAACGGCGTCAACAGAAATATTCTGCCGATTATACCCCCACGGTTATAATCCCTCTCATGAAATGGAAAATGCAGATCGAAGCAGAGTTTGAAAAGGCGGAGCAGGCCCGCGGGCGCGGGAATGAGGGGCAAGCCCGGGTCTGTGCACGGCGGGCAGCAGGCATCGCAGTGCGAGAGTATCTGACCCGCCAGGGAATCCGCCCACTCAGCTTGAGCGCTTACGACTTGTTGAATTCACTGAAAAATGACCCGAGTCTATCCCCCGAGTTGAAGCAGATCGCCGAGCATCTGACACTGCGCGTGACCGAGGAATTTAAGTTGCCGGTGGATGCGGATCTGGTCACGGAGGCGCGGAAATTTTGTGAAGAGTTGCTGATTTAAAGAGCCTTGCGAAGGTATATGGATAAGACACCTTCGCAAGGCTTTCAGGCTGAAAATGAAGCTAAACAGACCCCCATAGACCCTGGGGTCTGAGCTTTTTAGATCGTGTTTTTCTGGAATTATCTTCTGCCGACGAGATAGTAGAGGGCGCGCCCGACTGTGATCAGCACGAGCATTCCAGACATCACCCCGCCCAGGACCACAAACATCCGTTGCCAATCCCCACGAAGACGTGAAACGATCTCCTGCGATGGGAACGAGCGAATGCGCTCATGCAGGCGCTGAACCACGTCCATCGGGGGAACAACGGGCCGGAGGGTTCCGGCAAGATGTGCTTCGAGCGCATCGATTTGATCTTCAGAAAGTTTTGTCTTACGTCTAACCATATTCGTTTGCCCATTGATCTAGTTCGATCATTCATTATCTAAATTGATGCTCTGGCCGCCGAGCTGATCGCGCAGCGCCAGAAGTGTGCGGTGATACAGGCTCTTAACAGCGCCCTCGCTGCGTCCCATGATGGCGCCGATCTCGGCATTCGACATATTCTCGACGAATTTCAGGATGAGGAGGTTCTGTCGTTCGGCAGGCAAGCGCCGGATCAATCGCAGAAGCGCATCCTCTTCCTGAGAGCGGACCAGGTTCTTTTCCGGGTGATCCCCTTTGGATGGCAGCACGGGCACATCGTTGATGGGGATCTCCTGCCGCCGGCTGCGGTCACGGTGCCAGTTGGCAACCAGATTGTGCGCAATGCGGTACAACCAGGCAGAAAAGGGGACGCCGCGGTCCGTGTAATTCTGAATGTGGTTCATCGCCCGCTGAAAGACGCGTGCGGTGAGATCCTCCGCATCATGGAGGTTCCCCGTTCGGTAGTACACGTAGTTGAAGATGCGGTCGATGTAACGCTCATAGAGCAGACCAAAAGCATCTCGGTCACCCTGCGATGCGCGGGTCAACACATCTTCTTCGTTGAATTCAAGTTCCGGCACGCCTTGTCCCTACCGGCGGGGTCTATAGAAAATAACCCCGGCGGGTTTTGGAAGTTGCAGGGGAGTATAACATGCAACGTTTTACTTTCATTACTGTCGGGAGTCCATGAAAATTCAAGAAGCTCATACATTTATATGAATTGAATCAGAGTTTTCGGTGATGGGAACTAGATTGGTATAATGAAAGATTGCGACCCTCGCGGGATGGCCGTTCATCGGAATTTAATGTCATTCATCTGAAGGGTGACAAACTTTAAGCTTGGAATCAGCATTCCTTTCATCGAAATATTAAGGTTAAATGAAACAAATGTGCTATAATTGATTCGCTTTTTCCACCATTCAAGAAGGTTAATTTATGACATCTAATTCGATTCGTGTGGTTGGCGCACGCGTGCACAATCTCAAGAACATCACGGTTGAGATTCCCCGCGACAAGTTCGTCGTGATCACGGGGCTCTCCGGCTCAGGGAAATCCTCCCTTGCATTTGACACCATCTTTGCAGAAGGACAGCGACGCTACGTCGAGTCACTTTCTGCTTACGCCCGTCAGTTCATCGGGCAGATGGATAAACCGGATGTGGACCACATCGAGGGGCTCTCCCCGGCTGTATCCATCGACCAGAAATCCACTTCCCATAACCCCCGCTCCACGGTGGGTACCGTTACCGAGATTTACGACTATCTGAGGCTTCTGTTCGCGCGAGCTGGCATCCCACACTGCCCCATCTGCGGGCGAGAGGTTGTGAAGCAGTCGGCTCAGGAGATCGTGGACCAGATCGAGAAGCTCCCTGATGGCACGCGTATTCTCATTCTCTCCCCGCTGGTCCGCGCCCGTAAAGGAACATACCAGGCCGTTTTCGAAGAGATCCGCAAGGCCGGGTTCGCCCGCGCCCGCGTCGACAGCCAGGTCTACAGTCTGGACGACGATATCAGCCTGGATCGCTACAAGCAGCACACCATCGAAGCCGTTGTCGACCGGCTTGTCATCTCACATGACGGAGAGAAAGAAGACATCAAGGCTGCCCGCACCCGCGTAACCGACTCGGTAGAAACCGCCCTGAAGTTCGGCGAAGGCTACGTTTCCATCAATCTCGTGGATAAAGAAGAGGATATCCATTTTTCGGAGCATCTGGCCTGCCCGGAACACGGCACCACCATCTCTGAAGTGGAACCGCGTACCTTTTCATTCAACACCCCTCAAGGCGCCTGCCCGGACTGCCAGGGACTCGGGTCCAAGCTCGAGATCGACCCCGACCGCATCATCCCCGATGCCGACCGCACCCTTAACGAGGGCGCTATCGCCAGCATGGAGTGGAGCGGACCGAAAGAGGAGGGCGGCTACTACTGGCAGGGACTGCAGGCGGCCGCCAAGGCTTACAAGATCGATCTCGATACACCTGTCCGTGAGTTGACGCCGGACCAGATGAACGTTATTTTGTATGGCACCGGCGACCGGCAGGTACAGATGACCTACCGCAACTCAAATGGACAGGAGTTCCGCTTCTGGCGCGCGTTCGAGGGCGTGATCACCAATCTCGAGCGGCGGTATAAGGAGACGAACTCCGAGTACATCCGCGAGAAGATCAACGAGTTCATGTCGGACCGCCCCTGTCCCACCTGCCAGGGCAAGCGGCTCAACCCCGCTGCGCTGGCCGTGACCGTGGATGACGTGAATATCATCACCGTCACCTCCTGGCCGGTGCTGACCACGCTTGATTGGGTAAAGAAGATCTCAGGAAAAAATTCACCGCTGACTCAAAAACAGAAGACGATTGCAGAACGCATCCTGAAAGAGATCAGTGAGCGCCTGAGCTTCCTAGTCAATGTTGGGTTGGACTATCTGACGCTGAACCGTTCTGCAGTGACGCTGTCGGGCGGTGAGGCGCAACGAATTCGGCTGGCCACACAGGTGGGCTCGCGGCTGGTCGGTGTGTTGTATGTGTTGGATGAGCCGTCCATTGGATTGCATCCCCGCGATAATTCAAGATTACTGGATACTCTTAAGGGCCTGCGCGATCTGGGAAATACTGTTCTGGTGGTCGAGCATGACGACGAGACGATCCGTGAAGCAGATTGGATTGTAGACCTCGGACCGGCTGCCGGCGAACACGGCGGTCAAGTGGTGGCAGAGGGAACACCAAAGCAAATCCTGGCGCATCCCAAGTCGTTGACAGGAGCGTATCTCTCAGGGCGCAAGCAGGTGGAAGTTCCCAAGCAGAGGCGCGAGGGCAACGGCAAGTCCCTCAAGATCATCGCCGCGTCCGCAAACAACCTGAAGAACATCGATGTCACCATCCCGCTGGGCAAGCTGGTCTGCATAACCGGAGTTTCAGGCTCGGGCAAGTCTACGCTGATGAGCGACATTTTATACAATGCGCTGGCCTCAAAGCTTATGGGTGCCCGCACCATGGCCGGCGACTTTGGTCGCATCGATGGCATCGAGCATCTCGACAAGATCATCAACATCGATCAATCGCCGATTGGCCGCACCCCGCGCTCTAACCCGGGTACCTATACCAGCCTGTTCGACGAGATCCGGAAGCTGTATGCCGAGCTGCCAGAGAGCAAGATCCGCGGCTACAAGCCGGGGCGCTTCTCGTTCAACGTGCACGGCGGCCGCTGTGAAGCCTGCCAGGGACAGGGTGAATTGCGCATCGAGATGCAGTTCCTGCCGGATGTGTACGTGCCCTGCGATGTCTGCCACGGCAAGCGCTTCAACCGGGAAACGCTGCAGGTTCTCTTCCGAGACAAATATTCCATTGCGGATGTGCTCGACATGACAGTTGACCACGCCCTTGAGGAGTTCAAGAACTATCCGCCCATGCTCAACAAGCTAAAGCTGCTGCAGGAAGTGGGACTCGGTTATGTGCGCATTGGTCAGCCTGCCACAACTCTCTCGGGCGGTGAAGCGCAGCGCGTGAAGCTCTCGAAGGAGCTTTCCCGCCGCGCCACGGGACGTACGCTTTACGTCCTGGATGAACCTTCCGTCGGTTTGCATGCCGCCGATGTGCACAAGCTGATCGAAGTGCTGCAGCGCCTCGTCGAAGCAGGTAACTCGGTGTTGATCATCGAGCACAACCTGGACATCATCAAGGTCGCAGACTGGCTGATCGATCTCGGTCCTGAGGGCGGCGATCGCGGCGGCCAGTTGATCGCCGAAGGCACACCGGAACAGGTGATGAAGGTCAAAGAATCCTATACGGGGAAGTATTTGAAGACCCACATGAATCACAAGTAATCATGCAGGGACGCGCGAAGAGAGCAGATAGGAATTATCCGTCTCGTCGGCCGTCCCTGCCGCATTTTAAAACCCCAACATCAAAAGCATCATTTTTCAGGTAGAATTGTTTCCCGTGCGGCAGGGATTTTGAGTTCTGCATCTCTCCCGTGCATAAAAGGACATCCTCATGTTGAATCGAACTCCACCCAAGTCATCCAATATCCTGAACTCCTACCGCAAAAAACGCCAGATGCAAGGACCGGTCCTCATGTATGGGGCCATCGCGCTGGTGGTACTCGGCTTACTCCTGTTGATCTACTGGTTGACAAGACCCAACCAACCGCTTGGACAGTATTTTGCGACAGATACCCCCACCGCAACTGTCACATCGACTCCCACGGGCACATCTACGCCCACAGTGACTCCGACGATCACCGAGACACCCACGGTCACGCTGACATCCACACCGTCAGAACCATTTGACTACACGATCCAGGAAGGTGACTCACTCGAGGCGCTTTCGCAGCGATTTAATTTAGGCGCTGATGGGCCGCTTCTGATCTACTATCAGAATCAAGAAGTGATGGAAGCGAACGGCGGTGTTATTTTTGTCGGACAGACCATCAAAATTCCCCTCCCTGGATCGGTTTTGCCTACCACAACGCCGATTCCACCCAACCTGCCTCGCGGAACATTGATCGATTATACGGTGCTACCCGGCGATACGCTGGCGGGGATCGCAGTCAAGTTCAACAGCATCGCGGACGACATCATCGAAGAGAATGAAATTACGGATGCCAATGCCCTGCAGGCCGGGCAGGTTCTGCAGATCCCGGTCAACCTTGTGACCGCTACCCCAACGCTGCCGCCCACCTCCACGCCGGTCACCCCGACGGCCGCAGCAGGACAGGCTACCGCGGCTTCGACACAGGCCGCATCAACCCGCGCACCGGGTGCAGCGGTCGCCTGCGAATTCGACGAGAACTCGCAATTTGTCACCCAGTTGGAGGACTTGATCAACGAAGAGCGAACCAGTGCTGGACTCCCGGCCCTGACACTAAATGCGCAGTTGACCGAGGCTGCCGAGACTCATGCAGCCGATATGCTGTGCAACGACTATCTCAGTCATATCGGGCTAGATGGATCGACACCTGAAGACCGCGTAGAAGAAGCAGGCTATGAAGCCTCTCTCGTGGTGGAAAACCTGTACGCGTTGCATCCCGCCTATGGCGGCAACCCGCAGTCTGCAGTGGAATGGTGGATGAGCGATCCTGAGGCGAGTGACGATCTGCTCAATGCGAATACCACTGTCTTTGGCATTGCATACGTCACATCAGACGAGAGCCTGCTTGGCGGCTACTTCGTGGTTGTTTCGGCAAGTCCATAAACCGGAGTCAACGTCTCCTAACGTTGGCATGCCCAAGCGCAACGACTGGAGTCGTTGAGTCCATACGTTAAATTGCTGGACAAATAGCATAGCCTCATGTAAAATACATCGCCGTCGTAAAGGCAAGAATTTTTTGGAGGAAGACCTTGGCTAACATTAAGTCACAAATCAAACGAAATCTGCAGAACGAGAAGCGCCGTTTGCGTAATCGCAACGTCCGTGGTGCCGCTCGTACTGCCGTCAACCAGGCCCGTGCAGCGTTCGATGCAAATGAACCCGAGACCAAAGAGTCGATTCTGAAGGCGATCAGCGCCCTCGACAATGCTGCGGAAAAAGGCGTCATTCACAAGAACAACGCCGCCCGCCGCAAGGGTCGCCTGATGAAGAAACTGGCTTCCTTTGAGAACGGAACATCACCTGCTGCAACGAAGCCTTCCAAGAAGACCTCCAGATAATTGGGTTATTCTTGAACCAGAAAGAAGACGGGAGTCGTATGGCTCCCGTTTTTGTTATCTCATGACAGCTACAATCATCTTCCTCAATGGCACATCCAGCTCTGGGAAGACCAGCATTCTCAAAGCACTGCAGGATCAGTTGCCTGACCCGTTTCTGGATATGGGAATTGACCGCTTCATCTTCATGCTGCCGAAGCGTTATTTAAATCGCCCTCTGTGGGATGACGTTCTGGGCAAAGCGATTGAGCCTGGGGCAGCGGGCAGGGTCTTATTTTCCGGCATGCATCACGCGATTGCGGCCGTCGCGCAACGCGGCAATCATGTGATCGCCGATCATGTCTTTGTGCAACAGGCCTGGGTAGAGGAATGTGCACAGCTTTTCGCAAAGATGAATGCCTACTTGATCGGCATTCAGTGTCCATTAGAAATTCTCGAGCAACGGGAACGCGAGAGGCAGGATCGTACTCTCGGTCAGGCTCGGGCACAATATGAAGTAATCCATCAATATACTGAGTACGATCTCGAAGTGGACACATCAATATCAAGCGCTGAAGAATGTGCGCAGACAATCAATGAACGACTTAAGACTGCGCCTATTGCCTTCAGTAGAATTAGGAATCGGGCGAGGTTCTCGCATTGACCTACTGATATAATCTTCTCAACCTCCTTACAGGACTACACACCCGTCTGCAGGATTGCTTCGCTCATGTTTCAAAAAGAACAACAGCTCATCGAAGACAAGATCAAGGCTTATGGCGCTGCAAATGATATTCCGCTCGCCGAGCTGAAATGGCAGCCCATCCCCTT
>DATHTL010000170.1:0-43300 GCA_035463255.1 Anaerolineales bacterium
AGCGTGCGCTTCGCGATGCAAATGAATATATTCTTCCCGTGCAGCTCGACACTACCGAGGTACCTGGTGTTTCAGAGGCTACCGGTTATAGAGATCTACGTCAAAATTCCATAACCAGCATAGTTGAATTGTTGGAACAGAAACTCTTACAGAGTCGAAATCGTTCTGGCCCATCCCCCAATCTCACGATCTGCGCTCCGGGAACGTTCCGGAGACTGACTAAAATGAAACATCGCTGAAACGGACCGGATCAAACTCGGGACGTTTCAGCGGGAAATCAATTAAGTGAATCAGTCCTTCCCGTTCAGCTGCGCAAAGGCACCCACCCATGGTTTGCCCAGCCTGTGATTCTCAGAAACAACGATCTTACTGAACTTCTGTGCGATCTGTGGCATCAGCATGGCAACTGTTCCCCAATCATCCGCCAGGACAGCGGATTTCATTTTATCGGCGTACTGACCGGTCCAAAGCCATTCCATGCGGAAACGATCCGCTTTGACCCAGTAACCGCGCTTTTCCCAGGCAGCAACGGAAACATCGATCCCCTCTGAAATACTCTTCAATGCCAGCGCGATAAAGGCAGCCAGGTCCTTTGTGTCCTTCGTGATATCGGTCTGCTTTGCCAGTTCACGCACGGCCAACACGATTGCTTTTGTTAATTGAGTTCGTTCTTTTCCTGCAGATTCGGGATTGATAAGCCGGCCCAAGGTTATTCTCCAATTCGAGTGTCAAGCCCGGGATTATACTAGTCAATTGCAGGGAGTCAACAACTTTTGCCTCTGGTACTTGTTGTCCAGTTCTGGACGCTCGGACGCCTCCCCTGATGCGCGCTTTATGTTTGGAGTGCAACAATCCACGCATCTATTTTTTTAATATCAATCGCCTCCTTTCGCTGTAGAATGAAATTGCATTACGAAAGGAGGTTTCGATGCACAAGTGGGAATTAACAATGCATAATTTTTTACTGGTACTGACAATTATTCTGATGAGTTGTAGCACACCTGCTGAAGTCGCCCTGGTATCGAATCCGGCGTCGGAGATTGATGCATACCTTAACGCACGCGCTGATCGTGATGCCTTCTCTGGCTCCGTCTTAATTGCTCAAGATGGTGAAATTCTCCTGAGCAAGGGGTACGGTTTCGCAGATCGTGAACAGAAAATCCCCAACGACCCCCAGACGAGATTTCGAATCGGATCGGTCACCAAACAGTTTACGGCTATGGCGATTCTTATCCTCCAGATACAAGGAAAACTGAATGTGCAGGATCGCATCTGTGCTTATCTTTCAGAATGCCCGGCAGCCTGGGAAGAAATCACGATTCACCATCTCTTAACCCATACATCGGGTATTCCGAATTTTACAAACTTTGCCGACTATCGTAAAACCAGAGCTACGCCATCGCCTCCAGAGGAAACGATTCACCGTTTTGAGAACAAGCCGCTCGATTTTCAGCCTGGTGAACGTTGGAACTACAGCAACTCGGGGTATATCCTGCTAGGTTTGATCATCGAACAAGCAGCCAGCCAATCCTATGAAACGTTTTTGCAGAAAAACATTTTCACTCCGCTTAAGATGACATCTTCAGGATACGACCACAATCGGAATGACCTTGCTGTTGGGTACAAAGACCGATCACACAAAGCTGATTTTGCTGATATGTCCATTCCTTTTGCTGCGGGTGGACTTTATTCGACCGTGGAAGACATGTATCAGTGGGATCAGGCGCTTTACAGGGAACAACTTGTGCCACAGGCTGTCCTTGATGAAATGTTTGCACCCCATGCCGCTATTCCCAAGTCGTTTTCGATGGTTACTGGGTCATCTGAGTCCGCCTACGGATATGGTTGGATGATCGGAAAAGAAGACAATCGCCGGATCATCGAGCATGGAGGTGGAATCGAAGGGTTTGCCTCTATCATTACGCGTTATCCTGACAATCATACAACCATTATCATACTGAGCAACCAACAAAACAACCGTGTGGACTCGATCCGTGCTGAGATAACGAAAAGACTGTTTCGAGATGATTAGGTAACCCAACTCTCGTCACTGCTCTCGGAAGAACAGGTTTGTAGTCGTCAATCGAAAATTAAAGTATAATTTCGCCGCTCATTCGTACACTTAAAACCCCCGGGGACGTGTCGGAACTGGCAGACGAGCATGACTTAGGATACGATATCGTTGCCGATGGCGCCTTACTCTACTGTAGGGCGCTTTTTGTTGTCTTGGACGCGTCGAATCATGTATTTCTTTTTGGCTTATGAAAGTCTTTCTATTTCTAAAGATTTATTTTTCCGGTGCTATACTTAGGTTAGATTAGTTTGGCTGTCAATAAGCGATTAAACGGTTGCCGTCTGCAGCAATTTCAAAATGGAGATACGCGTTTATGACGACAGAAAAGGCACCTTCCGAAGAACCAAATTTGTCTAAGGATCAAGCTCTCGCTAAATTAGCGAAGCGAATAGCTGACGCCCAAGGAAGATCTTGGCGCGAATTGTTAGCTGGTTTCGTGGTTGTCCTAGTAATAAACTTGCTATCTAGCGTTATAACAAGTTTAGAAACCATAAACATCACCCAAATAGATTTTCCGACCTTGGCCATAGTAGTAGGCGGGTTTATTCTTCTGTTCGTTTTTGCTGTTGTGATAATGCGAGGAATTTTTGGTCCACCATCAAAAGTTAAGTTGCTGAGCAATGAAATGACAGCAACATACCTTACAGCACTCGACCATAGTATACTCAATCCTAGTAACACAAAGGGAGGACAAAATGACACAGCCTGAGAATATTGCTGAACAAGTTCAAGCAATCCTTGGTACTGCTAACAATATTAATCAAGCTGTTGAGACATCACCCTTTACACCTGAAGCTTATGCATTCTTAAGAGCAAAGATATCTGAGTATATTGCCGACCTTGTCGCGGAGTCCGCGAGATTGGCAAAGCGCGATCGCCTAGATAAGATATCTGCCATACAAGTACAACGTGCCAATGAGCGATTGGTATCAAGCTCAAGTAGACGGATTTTTAGGCACATTGGTACCGTTGGAGGTATCTTATTCGGTGCAGCCCTATCACAGGCTTTAGCGATGACGCTCCTCAATGAATAAGTGATAGCCCTAGAACGCGCTGCATAGCAATTCCTAGAGTCCCCTGGGCAGATCGCTGCACAGGTCCGAAGGATGTCACAGCAGCCTTTTTGATTGCCTCTACGCTTGTCCTCAAATTTGCTCTTTTTGGTGGGCAGTGCGTTGACGCGCTCCCGCGCTGGTTTACGCTGGGTATCGGGCAGGATCGGCTGTGTGCTGTGGATATACCAGTGCCCGAAGAGCGAAATGAGGATCACGCGATTAAATAAGCTATTCTCAAAGTGACGGAGAATGCCAAATTCTGAATTTTCAGTATGTCTATTTTCTGCTTGCCCAAGCCTTAGTTCGGCTCTACTCTCTTTTGTAATCTCTTGTCATACGAATGTGAAGAACATGGGTCCAAAGTCGTAAGTAAAATTCGAGACGGCCTCCGCGACCGGGGAGCCACCTGTTAAAACAGATTGAATGGAGTCCACCCAGGCTACATAGATACGGCCGGCAACCACTGGCACAGAAACCGAAGCCGAACGTGTATTGCTTTCATTCACTCGAAGATCAACGCCGATGAAATGGGCCGCGGCGTTATACACAACTGTTGGAGGCCCAGGAACACTGCGTATGAAGGCTCCTGCGGGAGAGAATTCTTCGACGAAAATCAACAATGTAGCGGAAGCTTGCGCGGTGCCAATTCCAGCGGCGGCCATGCCAGTCTCGAAAGTTCTTGTGTTGACGGATACAAACAGAAGCTGTGTCTGATCGGGGGCTGCACCCAGGTTGGCCCCAAGACTGGTCAAGGTGGACGCTCCCCCGCCTGGAATAAATGAAGATATGGAAGCATCGAGGCGTGCTGATCCTGCACTGGTCGCTGCTTGGCGGGAGATAATACCAGTCACAAATGTGCTGCTGGTTGTGAACGGTATAGTTGGCAAAATGAATGGCATTGTTAGCTCCGTCCTATTCCCACGAGGGGGGCACTTTGCTCTCTTCCAGGGGCGGTGGCTCGCGTGAGGTGAGTTGCTCGCGAAGAGCTTTCAGGCTGTTGACAAGATCCGCTGGGATTTTGTTTGGGTCAAATCCTGACGCCCGGGCTAGAGACTCCACCATATGCGCAGCCACTACTTGGCCGGACATCTGGGGAATCATCGATTGAAAGAACCGTTCTCGCTCGGCGCGGGCTGCCTCCTCAGCTTCTTTACTGATCGGCGATTCTTCTTGATGTTTTTCATCTGACATAAATACCTCCGGGAAACAGCGTTCGGCAATGCATAAAGGGCAAGACCAACAGTTATTGATGATATTATGGGGACGCATATGCTTGTTTACTAGCTAGGGATTTCCCTAGTTCATGCTTTGCTCCTTTGCTTTGAATGCCTGTCTATAACTTGCGGCTCGCTATTGCCTACACTTGACTCTTCTCAGTTTTCGGACGCGGGAGGGAAGCTGGCAAAACGCAACAATCGTTATAACGTTGAGTGTAGATGTTCCAGTGAGACTAGACAACGGTGAAGGATGATAACTCTCTCACGCGGCAATCACGCAAGAATCCTTCAATCCAAAGACTGAGGGCTTCCGGGTTTTGACGAATCATGTATTGGTTTTTGGTTTTTCCAGAGTTTACAGTCATGGGTAATACTCCATAACGTGACCAATTTTCCCTGTAGATTGCCATCCTTACGGTATAATCGGGGGCGCATTTGTAAACGGATACGTAAACACCCCCGGGGACGTGTCGGAACTGGCAGACGAGCATGACTTAGGATCATGTGCCGAAAGGCGTGAGGGTTCGATTCCCTCCGTCCCCATAAAATAACATGCCGTTGTGAGGAGCGTGTTTTGCGACGAAGCGACCCCACGCATCAGGAGCGCTCCGACTGTGCTACACTCCGCTCAGCGCGAAAGAAACAATACGAAGGGAATGACGAACTTGAAAATCGAAAAGACTGTTGAAGAGAACCACGAAGCAAAATTAGTGGTTGAAGTTGAACCCGAGCAGATGGAGACGTATAAGCGCCGCGCAGCGCGCAAGATCTCCCAACGCGGTAAGATCCCCGGCTTCCGTCCGGGCAAGGCACCCTACGAGATGATTGTCCGCAACTACGGTGAACAGGCCATCATTGAACAGGCCGTGGACAATTTTGTAGATGCCGAATACTCCAACATCCTTAAAGAAGCGGGTGTAGAGCCCGGTGCATCTGGCAGATTGGAGTCCATCGACTCTTTCGAGCCGCCGAAGATGACCTTTCGTGTGCCCCTGGCTCCGGAAGTGGATCTGGGTGACTATCGCTCGATCCGCCTACCGTACGAGTGGGCAGCTCCCGATGAAAAGGCGATCGAGAATGCTCTGGAGGACTTGCGCCAGATGTACGCGACGACTGAGAATGTCGAGCGTGAAGCTCAGGTCGGTGATTATGTCCTTGTCGATGTGAAATCGGAGACCACCGAGCTCAACCGTACCGGCTTCGCTGCCTTCATCCGCGAAGAGGAACGCGAGACCGAGTGGCCCTACAATGGTTTCGCACAAGAGCTGGTTGGTTTAAAACCCGGCGAAAGCAAGACGATCCAGCATACCTTCCCCGAAGATTGGGAAGTGGAAGAGCTGCGCGGCAAAGATGCAGAGATGGAAGTGACGGTGAAGACGGTGCGGGCGGTCACCCTGCCTGAACTGGATGACGAGTTCGCCAAGACAACGGGCGCGGGCGAAACGGTCGAGGCGCTGCGCGAAGCCGTCCGCAAGGATGTCGAGAACCGCTCGAAGGCCGATTATGATGACAAGTATTTCGTCGACCTGATCGAGAAGATCAAAGAAGGCGCGACTCTGAAGTATCACGAGCACTCTCTGGACCACGAAGGCGAACACGTGCTGGAAGATCTCAGTCAGCGTCTGGGCCAACAGGGTATGGACCTGGATACATACTTCAAGGTTCGCAACACGACTCGTGAAGAGTTCATTCAGAACGAAGTCCGTCCGGTTGCAAAGAAGCGTTTTGAGCGCTCCCTTATCCTGGATGAGATCGTCCGCCGAGAACAAATTGAGGTGGACAACGAAGCGCTGGATGCGGAGTTCAACCAGACGCTGTCAGCCATGACCATGCAGGGATTGGACCTCTCGAAGATCCGCGGTGGACGCAAGGGACAGCAGCGTGTTGCGCAGGCAGTCGCCATGGAATCGGCAAACCGCGTTCTCACCCGCCGCGCGCTCGAAACCCTCAAAGCCATCGCTATCGGTGAATACATCCCGCCGGAAGAGCGGCAGAAGGCTGAAGAACCGGCTGCAGAACTGAAAAGCGATGAAATGGACGCGGAAACGGAAGCCGCTGCCTCACCAAGAGAAAAGCAGGGTGACGAGCCGCCTGAGACGCAGGTTCTGATCGAGCCGACAAATGCAGAGGCAACGGAGCCTGTGGTCGGCGACACCTCGGTGGACCCCGGGACCCAGTCCGAGTAACAATAGTAATAATGGAAGTGGAACCTTGCGAAGGCTGCCTTAGGGCGCTTCGCAAGGTTTTTCGAATAAAAAATCCTGATAAAGTTTTAATATAATTCCAACACCAAAAAGGTATGATTGGCGAAATACATAAGGAGAGAATAATGATCCCCGATTTCAAGAATGTCATTCCGATGGTAATTGAATCTTCCGGCCGCGGTGAGCGCGCTTATGATATTTATTCGCTGCTTCTCAAGGAACGCATTATTTTTCTTGGCACTCCCATTGATGATCAGGTCGCGAATCTGATCGTGGCGCAGCTGCTGTTCCTGAACAAGGAAGATCCTGAGCGTGAGATCAACCTCTACATCAATTCGCCCGGTGGTGTGATCTACGCAGGGCTCGCGATCTATGACACCATGCAGATGATCTCGAACCCGATCAGCACCGTGGCTGTTGGTGTGACCGCCTCCTTCGGAACTGTCTTGCTGGCTGCCGGTACGAAAGGCCGCCGTTATGCCCTGCCGAACGCGACGATCCACATGCACCAGCCTCTGGGAGGCGCACAGGGTCAGGCTACGGATATTGAGATCCAGGCCCGGCAGATCCTTCGTCTGAAGAGCCTGCTGTTGGGCATTATGGCCAAGCATACGGGTCAGCCGCTCGAGGTCATCGAACGCGACAGCGACCGCGATTATTACCTTGAAGCCAAAACCGCCGTGGAGTATGGCCTTGTTGACCAGGTGTTGGAAGCACCAGAAAAAGTCAAGTAGTTCGACAGTTTTGGTAGTTTGATAGTCAAAGTCCGCCAAACAGTTGGCGGACTTTTCTTTCCGCGCTGAGCACAGACGAAACATGGCTCCATGGATGCCTTACGATATAATCCCCGCACGGAGACGGTATGACTTTTTCCATCGTTGCCTGTGATCTCGAGGAACCCGCCTGGGGTGTGGCTGTCGCATCCAAATTCCCTGCAGTTGGTGCAGTGGTTCCCTTTGCGCAGGCGGATTCGGGCGCAGTGGCGACACAATCCTTTGCCTACACGTCCTTTGGACCACGTGGACTGGCATTGATGGCAACAGGTTTATCCGCGACGGAAACTCTGGAGAGACTATTGGAAGACGATCCTGACAAGGAATTGAGACAGGTCGGTCTGGTGGATAAGAAAGCCGGCTCCGCCACATTCTCAGGCAGCGGGTGTTTTGCCTGGGCGGGTGGTGTGGTTGGTAACGGATACGCCATTCAGGGCAATATCCTGGCAAATGAACATGTTCTCCCGGCCATGGAGAGTGCATTCCTGGGCACAAAAGGCAATCTGCCTGCACGGCTCCTCGCGGCATTGCTATCCGGTGACCGCGCCGGAGGCGATAAACGCGGACGTCAATCTGCAGCGATCTATGTCGCCAAGCCAAAAGCTGGTTACGGCGGATATATGGATCGCTGGATAGACTATCGCGTCGATGACCATGAAGACCCGGTGCCACGGCTGGGCGAATTGCTCGAACTGCATGCTCTGCATTTCGGGAAGAGCCCTGAGAACGAGCGTGTAGAGCTCAAAGGCGATCCTTTACAGCAGATGAACGCGATTCTCGGTCGCGCGGGCTACCTGAAAAACGGGAATGAGTTTAGCGCGGCATTTAATGAATTCATTGGCAATGAGAACTTCGAAGAGCGCGCCGACCCGCAAGCGCAGTGGATCGACGGTCCGGTATTGGACTATTTACTCCGAAAATTCCAGAAAGGATAGGCATACGTTTCGTAGCGCCTTTGGTGTCCTTCGTGTTTAAATGATTCCCGATCACATAAAAGCCCTCATCCTCGATATGGACGGTGTCGTCTGGAAGGCAGATGCACCCATTGGTGATCTCGCCGCCATCTTCAATCGCATCCGCGAACGCGAGCTGAAGTTTGCTTTCGCGACCAATAACAGTACGAAAACATCCGAGCAGTATGTGGCGCGGCTGAAGGAATTCGGCGTGGAGGTAGAACCTTGGCAAGTTGTTACATCATCGCAGGGAGCTGCCCACGCCATGGCCCAAAAATTTTCACCGGGCACAAAGGTCTTTATGATTGGCGAAGATGGGATCGAAATGGCTTTGCGGGAAAAGGGCTTTGAGATTCTCTCTGTCGAAGACGCGCCCCGGGCAGAAGTCGTCGTGATGGGCATCGATCGCGCCGTCAATTTTGAAAAGCTTTGTGAGGCAACTCTGCTCGTTCGAAGAGGTGTTCCCTTCTACGCGACCAACCCAGACAAGACCTTTCCCACTCCCCGAGGTGAAGTTCCAGGTGCGGGTGCATGGTATGCGGTGGTGACGACCGCCACGGATGTCCAACCGATCGTTGCGGGGAAACCCTTCCCGTTCTTGATCGAGCTCTCTCTTGCAAGGCTTGGCACAAAAAAAGAGGAAACGCTGGTCGTGGGCGATAGACTGGAAACCGATATTGCTGCGGGGCAGGCAGTAGGATGTCCCGCAGCACTTGTGTTGAGCGGTGTCTCGACCAGGGAAGAAGCGGATCTCTGGAGGCCGCAGATCGATATCATTGCTGAAGATTTGGCAACGCTTATTGGATAAGGACGATGCAGCGCAGGTTTTCAATCTGCCGAATTTGTACTCTTAAGTAATTGTCACGCTACAAGCGTGACCTACAGATTTAAATGATAATTTACGACTTAAATTTAGACCAACTCACCAATTTATTAGAGGAGTGGAACGAGCCTGCCTATCGAGCAAAGCAGATCTGGCAGGGTTTGTACCAGCATTTTTACAGCTCTCCCGAACAGTTCACAAACTTGCCTAAATCGCTACGTGAGCGTATGGCGGAGCATCTGACGTTCTCCCCTATCAAACCAAAACTCTATCTGGACTCCTCGGATGCTCAGACACGCAAGACGCTCTTCGAACTCCACGATGGTCAGGTCATCGAAGCGGTGCTCATGCGCTACGACCCGGATACCTTTACCGGCAGGACCCGCCGGACATTGTGCATTTCCACGCAGGCGGGCTGCGCCATGGGATGTGTCTTTTGTGCTACCGGTCAAATGGGCTTCAAGCGGCATCTTTCCAGCGGCGAGATCATCGCGCAGGTGATGTATTACGCGCGCATGCTAAAGGAAGAGAACGAAGTTGTCACGAATATCGTCTTAATGGGAATGGGCGAGCCATTCCACAACTACGACAATACGATGGCTGCGATCGACCGGCTCAATGACCGTGAGGGCTACAGCTTTGGCGCTCGCCGCTTCACCATTTCGACCGTGGGACTGGTCCCGATGATCCGGCGCTTCGCGGACGAAAAGCGACAGGTGAACCTGGCCATCTCCCTGCACGCGGCAGACGATGAGTCGCGCATCAGCATGCTCCCCATCAATAAGAAATATAAGATCGATGACGTGATCGATGCCTGCCGCTATTATGTCGCACAGACGGGACGGCGCGTTACCTTTGAATGGGCCCTGATTCACGGCGTCAACGACACGCCTGAGGTTGCCCGCAAGCTGGCATCCAGGCTCAAGGGCTTGCTGTGCCATGTCAACGCGATCCCGCTCAACCCTACAGCGGGATATGAAGGGCGTGCGACAGACCGTCAGCGGGCAGCGCTTTTCAAGGAAACGCTGGAGCAGGCTGGGATTCCCTGCACCATCCGGATGAAGCGCGGGATCGATATTCAGGCAGGCTGTGGGCAGTTGGCTGGCGTGGTTTCGTCTTAGTGAATGGTGGAAGTAAGAAACGAATAGTGATTAACTGGCTATGCGCAAAATAGATTAGATCGAAATTTTGGGAACTTCCTGTGAAGCTTTTTACCTCGTCGCGCGTTAATCTTATAGGACGCATGACTGACGCTGCCCAACCATCGTCGCTCATCTCCGAGTGCATCGCGGGCAACGAAGATGCCATCGAGATGTTTGTCCGCCAATACGAGACCGGAGTTTTCCGGCTGGCGATTTCTATTGTAGGCGATCAGGCGGAGGCAAATGAGATCACTCAGGAGACATTTATTGCTGCCTTGCGCTCGCTGCCAACCTACCACGATCGTCAGGATGGAAAATCGCTCAGAGCCTGGCTCTACACCATTGCACTGAATCACAGCCGCAGCCATCTCCGCAAACGAAAGGTCATTGAACGCTTACGGACGACCCTCACCACGATCTTTCGGCTGGAGACTCAAAAGCAGATCTCACCGGAAGAAGCCATTATTTACAATGAAACGGAAGCTGCCATCTGGAATGCATTGAGCGAACTGGATGAACGTCACCGGGTTGTCGTTGTGCTGCGCTATTTTCACGAGCTGCCAATTTTGGAGATTTCACAAATACTGTCGGTTAACGAAGGCACCATCCATTCACGCTTGCACAGCGCACGCGAAAAATTAAGAAACAGCTTGCAACATTTGCACGGAGAATAAGGCAACATGCAAATCACACATGAAGAGGCTCGCAGGTTCATTCAATTCGATGCGGATCAGGCCCTGGCTCCCGAGGACAAGGCGGCGCTCTCAGTGCACCTGAAGAATTGTTCCGATTGCTCTACATACGCCGATGAGGTCAAAGCAGTAGAACGCATCTTATCGCCGGTCATGAAGCGTCAATGGCCGTTTGAACCTACTCCCCTTCCCATAGCGATCCTAACGAGAAGCAAAAATTCGAAGGCTCCTGCTAGCATCATATTGACTACGCGCACAGCTCTAATTAGCATGATTTTCTTGGGATTGGTCTTCGGTACGTGGCAGTTTATGGTAACCAGCTCATGGGAACCCGGCCAATTGCCCTTGGGCGTTTTACCGGTCCCCACGCCGTCCATACAGTCTACAAGCACAAAGCATGTCTGGGAAAATTGTGAAATGAGTTCTTATACTGTCCGGGAGAATGACACTCTCGCAAGCATTGCACACCGGTTCTCGATATCTGAAGAAACCATTATGGCCCTTAATAACATCGAAACAGAAGCGCTTACGATATCCATGGAATTGATAATCCCCAGATGCAATTTCACACCTACAGGCACGGCGATGGAGCCAACCCTGTTCCAAACAACGTTTACGCCGCTGACCAGTCCCCCATCCTCCACGCCCGGCGGGTAGATATTAATAAATCATTACACGCAAGCTTGTCAGAACCCAGGGATTGAAGTATAAGTCCCCAATCTCAAATCGTAACAAGGTATTATGAATCACAACACTAAGACCAACTGGCTTGAACGTCCTGTCCATTCTGCCATTCCAGCTATCACAAACCAGATCGCACTGTTTGCCGGGATCATTCTCCTGGCCATCATCACTAGATTTTTCGCGTTAGAGCCCAGGGTCATGAGTCATGATGAAAGCCTGCACACGTACTTCTCCTGGCTTTTGTATCGTGGGCAAGGCTATCAACACACACCCATGATGCACGGACCCTTCCAGTTCCATATTATCGCGTTGACGTATTTCCTCTTTGGCGTGTCAGACTTTACCGCTCGTATTCCCGCCGTCTTGTTCAACATTGCGACCATATGGATGGTTTGGTACTGGCGACGTTATCTGGGAAACTGGGGCGCGCTCATTGCCGGACTGTTGCTCGTGGTTTCACCGTACGTTCTTTACTATGGGCGCTATGTACGGAATGAGTCATTTACTGGGCTGGCTGGCATCGTATTGTTATATGGGATATTGCGTTATCTTGAGGCTGGCGAAAAGCGTTATTTATATTTTGTCACGCTGGGCACAATCTTGCACTTTATCACTAAAGAGACGGCCTTCATCTACACAGCGCAAGCTATCCTCTTTCTGGGGGTTTATTTCATTATCCAGATCACCAGGTGGCCGTGGGAAGACAATCACGGGCTCTTCCGGGCATTCGTGATCGCGCTCGTTGTGGCATCTCTTTTGTTGGGGGCCGGAGCCGCGATCGGCTATGTAAACAGGACGCCTGAGACGATCAGTGGAACGGAGACGATGGAACCGGTGAATCCCGGGCAAGTGCCATCGCCGTTGGAGCCTGCCGATGAGGGATCCTCCCTCGCAACCATTTTGATTGGGCTGGGCGCTTCGATTCTTGCTGCTGCAGGTGTGACCTATTTTATTCAGGCGTATCTCTGGCACAGGATTCCAAAAGTCCGTTCGTTTGATTTGCTGATACTTCTCGGTACATTTGTGCTGCCGATGGCAACGGCATTCCCTATTGACTGGCTCAAGTCAACGCTCAACGTTACCATCCCCACCGATTCCGCTTCGGTCAATGCGCTGGATACCAGATCGATGACTATCGTCGGAATCTTTGTGGCGGTGTTTTTTATCATTTCCATTGTGATCGGCCTGCTCTGGGACCGGGACTGGTGGAAGTACGGTGCGGTCTTCTGGGGAATATTCACGATTTTTTACACAACGGTGTTTACCAATGCTGCTGGCTTTTTCACGGGGATTGTCGGCTCTCTGGGTTACTGGCTTGTGCAGCAGGGCGTCGAGCGCGGCAGCCAACCGGAGTACTATTATGTACTTGTTCAGATCCCCATGTACGAATTCCTGCCCGCGATTGGAACTCTCGTGGGAGTCGTGCTGGGAGTGAAGAGACTTCTTGAACAGAGACAAACTGCTCCTCCGGTTGAAGTGGCAGAGGAAGTCGAGGAGCCCCTGGTCTATGCAGCACCAGAGCCAAACCCACCCATGTTTGGAACGTTCTTCGGGCTCATGCTCTGGTGGATCTTTAGTAGCATCCTTGCCTTCACCGTTGCCGGGGAACGCATGCCCTGGCTTACATTTCATATGGCATGGCCTATGGCTTTGTTTGCCGGCTGGGCCATCGGACAAATCGTCGAATCGCTTGCACCGCGCTTCGCCTTAGAAAAACCGGGGCGCATCGGGCTTGCCATTCTCACGCTAATCGTATTTGTGCTGGCCGCGTTTAATACCTTGCGCTCTTTGTACGGAGCCACTCCCCCATTTCAGGGATCTGAGCTCGTGCAACTGCAGGCCACGGCCGCTTTCATATTTCCCTTTATTACGATGATCCTCACCGGCATCCTGCTGGCCTACCTGTTGAGAGAAGATCTCATCAGTCTGGCCATTGTGGCCTTGATCATTCTGGCGCTCATTACGCTTGGCTCGACCCTGATCAACGGCGCGTCGCTGATGATGCAAACATCCAACGCAATCCCGGACCCGGCCATCGTTTCGTCAGCCCGCCTGAGATTCGGCGCGGCGCTCTTAGCCTTCATTGGCAGTATCGTGGCTATTTTTTATCTGGCACGCGTCCCCCGCCAGAGCTCTTTCGTTGGTCTCGTCGTATTAACAATCTTTGGCCTGCTCTTTGCCCAGACCATGCGCACGTCATTTCGAGCCTCCTATATCAACTACGACAACGCGACTGAGTACATGGTCTATGCCCATGGTGCAACCGGGGTCAAGGAGGTCATGGCGCAAGTGGAGGAGATCTCTGAGCGCACTGCAGGCGGCTTGAATGCCATCATTGCTTATGACGCCAGCGCGCCGGATACCGGCGTCTCGTGGCCAATGGTCTGGTATCTGCGTGATTTCACCGCGCTGCGCTCCTTCGACCAGCCGACTCGCTCCCTGCGAGATGCGGTGGCGGTGGTTGTCGATGAGAAAAACTTTGACAAGATCACGCCTGCCCTGGGTGATGAGTTCTACCAGTTCGATTACATCCGCATGTGGTGGCCAAACCAGGATTACTTCAACCTCGATAAAATTCGGGTGCTGAACGCTATTACCAATCCTCAGCTTCGCGAGGGGATCTTCGATATCTGGCTCGACCGGGACTATACAACGTACGGACAGGCAACAGGAAGCACCTCAATCACGTTGACATCATGGCAACCTGCCGATCGGATGCGGCTCTATGTCCGTAAGGATGTGGCAGCAAAGATTTGGAATTATGGTGTTGGGCCATCTGAGTCACCAGTTGCTGTGGATCCCTATGAGGCAGGCACCGTGATGCTGGCTGCAGATCAGATCTTCGGCGCGGAACGTTACCCCCCGCTCGGATTGAACGCGCCGCGCGCGATCGCGGCAGGGCTGGATGGCGATATCTACGTAGCCGACTCGCGCAACCATCGCATCCTTCATATTGCGGCCGATGGCAGCTTGCTCGATGAGTGGGGCTCATTTGGTGACAATGCCGCCGGGAATGCGCCCATCGGCACCTTCAACGAACCGTGGGGCATAGCGGTGGGGCCCGATGGCTCGGTGTATGTATCGGATACATGGAATCACCGCGTTCAAAAGTTTTCTGCAAGCGGTGAACCCGTCTTGACGTGGGGACAATATGGACAGCCATTGCCGGAAGTCCCAGAATCGAGCCGTTACTTCTGGGGGCCGCGCGGCCTTGCCGTTGACTCCGAGGGACGCGTCTTCTTGGCCGATACTGGAAACAAGCGCATCGTTGTCTTTGATGCAGATGGTAACTATCTCACCGAGTTTGGCACGGCGGGACTCGATCCCGGTCAGTTCGACGAGCCCGTGGGCGTGGCAGTCGCAGAGGATGGAACGGTCTATGTGACCGATACATGGAATCAGCGCATTCAAGCCTTCATCACCGATGAAAGCGGAACGGCTTACTTCCCGTTCCAACAGTGGGACGTGAATGCCTGGTTTGGCCAGTCGCTGGAGAACAAGCCGTTTATCGCGGTGGGCCCCGATCAGCATGTGTTCATCACCGATCCCGAAGGCTATCGGGTGGTCGAATTCACCGACACCGGAGAATTCGTGCGCACGTGGGGAGACTTTGGTGTTGGCGCCACCGAGATCGGACTCGCGGCGGGGATCGCGGTCGATCCCCAAGGATTCGTCTGGGTGACCGATGCAGGCAATAACCGAATCCTGAGATATACTCTACCGCAATAAATGAAGCACAAAACAAGCCCCTCGCAAGAAGGGCTTGTTTTTTATTGATTAGTTTTTCTTTATAGTGCCCAGCCGGGAAAAAATCCATCCACCCAGCAGGGCCAGGGCAATAATTCCAATGATCGATTTCATGACTACGGGTTTGTTTGCCCGTGAGGATCTGGCACTCGTAACCGGCGTGACCGTGGATGTAATGTTCTGCAGCGCGAGGGCGGAAGTAGGGAAACTGGTCGTTGTCACAGCGGCCGGTTTTGTCGGCGTCTCGGAGGGCAAAGCAGTTGGCACGCTCACACCCGCCTTGATCAAAAGTCGCTGCCCCGGGTAAACACCGTTATCAAACAAATTGTTCAAGGTTTTGATCTCATCGATTCTTGTTTCATAAGCAATGGCAATCAGCCACAGCGATTGACCCGGCTTTACCTCATGGGTCAACTCGCCCGCGGGGTTGGGCGTACTGAGCGTGACCGGAAAAATGACCCCTGGTGGTGACCCGACTGGAACAGGTGACCCGCCCTCGGATGAGACTGCGGGCGCCTGAGACAGGCCGCTTGTGGTAGGAAGCGCGGCGTCGATGACGTAGTACACTCGGCCATTATTCACCGACACACCCGCGCCAATCTCGGTCAGATTTGGAGAGATCATTGTGTTCAAGTGCGGCGCGTCGCCTGTCCAGCGGTTCACGGCGGCTTCCGCCGGCATATCCTCAGGGCCGCCGGTGATATTTTCCGCGCGGAATCCACCCAGCGAAAGATCCCCGGCCAACGGATAACCGGCCGCCAGCAGCCTGTCAGTGAAACTGATGCCTCCGGGACCGGAATGGGTCATGCTGCCGGTTAACGCGAGAAAATCTGCCTGAGCCTGGGCGGTGGACATCAGAATCGAGTTGATGCTATAGGGAGGTAAGCCATAAGAGGTGCGTAATCCATTCACGGCGTTGACAAGATCGATCGGAGAACTCGCCGCACGCGGCTGACTTGTTGACTCTGCATGCGTCACAGAGCTTGAACTTAGCACAGTCAAGGCAACAAGCGCCGATGCGACAACCAATAAGGATACGCGCCGCGACATGGAGCAATTATAGTGTGCTTACTTTTTAAGAAAATTTGACTTATCTAAGGTTAAGCCTTGCCAATCCACGATGCAACGGAAACCATACCTTGCTAGAACAAATCGGACTAGGCTCTAAAATAGCAGCTTCTGCAAACAACTTTTTACTCAAAAAGGACTATAATTTGTCTATTGGGATTCAAATCAGCAAAAGGAGGAGAAAATGGCACGTCAGCGCAAAATACCCGTTCCTGGAAAAGTTCGAAGAGAAAGCAACCGAAGATTCAAAATTGACAAGGGCAACGGCCCCAATGAAGTTGACATTGAAGTGGAGATCCTGGAAGATGGCGATTATTTGGTGGAGAAACTCAGCCTTGACGAGGATCTCCCAACACACATGCACGATGGGAACCCCATTCGCTGGCTCAACAACTTCTCGATTCAAAAAAACGGTCAGTACATCAACCAACCTTACAGAGTCACCATTCCAGGGCTGTCTAATCGGGGCAAGTCACGCCTTGTGATCTATGATGGTAACGGAGATCCCTACTACTACACCGGACCAATCATCGACAACACCTTCGAACTGACAGATGGCGATCCTGCGGGAGGACTGGCTCCCTAGTTAACCTCCATGGTTTTCGCCTTGTGCTAAATTCCAAATGGCACGGCGCCACGGAATGTTTTCGATATAGTTCGTGCGAGTCATATCGTCGCCAAGTTTCGAGAGCTGCGTTTTCAGAAGTTGGATTGCTGTTTGCAGCACCTGCCTGGAACGCGGGTCCTCTTTTTGCGCCAGGACTCGGTAGCAGACATAATACACGCGCAGAGGCTCCTCTGTGCCGTTGAGGCTGGAACCGCCTTCCAAGAATGCCATGATTTTCTCCACTTCACGGAAGGCGGATTCCAGGTCACGCACCTGCATGTATACCTCCGCCAGTCCAGCGATCGCCTCCATCGATAGAACCGGCTGATCTAGCTCCTTGCGGATTTCTATTGCTCTCTCAAAGGCCGACTTCGCCATTTCAGATTCATTCAGCAATAGATGAGCATGCCCCATATACAGCCTGGCCCATCCCTCGCCAGAACGATCAGATATGGACTCTGCGATCTCCGCCGCGGTCTGGGCATACTGCAGGGCCGTTGCTGGTTCGTTTTGGATGGCGGCAACTGCGCTGAGGTTAATCAGTGTGATGATTTCCTGAGAACGGTTGCCCGTTTCCCGAGTCAAAACCAAAGCCTGTTCATGATACGAACGCGCCGTGACAAAATCTCCCTGCATACCTACCACGAATCCCAGGTTGCCAAGCGTCACACTTTCGGAGTAACGGTCCCCCATCTCCTGGGCAATTTTGTAAGCCTCTTCATAATACATGCGTGCGCGCGAATAATCTCCATTGACTGAACCTTCTGACACAGCCAGATTGTTCAATGCCCTGGCTTGCAGATTGAGGTCTCTTAGTTCACGCGCAATCTCCAAAGCCTCCACAAGGAATTGTTGGGCTTGCACCGGCTCTTTTTGCTCCAACGCAATTAATCCCATAGAAGTAAGTGCTCTAGCTGCCTCTTTTCGATTACCTAGGGCGCGATTACGTTTAAGTGTAGCCTGTGCGCGCTGCATTGACTCATCCAACCTCCCGAGCCGGAGCAGCGCCAGGGACCAGACCAGTTGAGTATAGAGCCCGAGTTCCGTATTTGCTGTTTCCGGTGAATACGTTTCCGCACGCTGCGCGCAGTCAATTGCATTGAGATAATCGCCGGTCACAAAGTAATAGGAAGCGCGCCACATCAATACATTGGACAGACGCTCCATATCACCGAGTCCTTCTGCCCAGCGCTTCAGTGCACTTAACTCTTTCCACTGGAGATCCCGCTTGCCCATTCGAGAATATAGCTCCAGTCGCCGCGCACCGATGGTAAATCGCGTCTCCAGATCTGCCGGGGCAACAAAAGCAAGTGCCCGGGTGTAATAATCCACGGCTTGCTGGTTCTGATAGGACCCTGCTGCCACTTTACCCGCCAGCGTGTAATACTTTTGAGCTTTTGCACGGAGCTCGGCATACTTGGCATGGTGGGCAATCTCCGCATAACGATTTTCTGTCTCACCGTACAAGTGCTCCAGGGCGTCCACGGCCAGGGCATGCAATTCCTTTCGACGGGCCTGCATCTGCATTTCATACGCGGCATCGCGTAAGAGACCATGCGAAAAGATATAGTGCAGATCATCAAACGGACTGCAAACAGCCGCCTTCTCTGCCTCCGCGATATGCTGGTATAGGCGATCATCCTCGCGCCACATATGCGCGAGCAACGGGATTTCGAACTGGCGTCCCAGGATTGATGCAGTCTGCACACTATCACGCACGCCGCGTGCCAGCTGATCGAGCCGCGCCACGAGAACAGAGCGTATATTTCCGGGCAAAAAAGCACGGTCGATTTCGCGCACCAGGCTCCACCCGGCTCTGCTTGTTTCGATCAGGCTTTCATCCTGCAGATAACGGACGATCTGTTCGGCAAAATAGGGATTGCCCTCTGACCGGTTGACAAGTAATTCGACGAGATCCGGAGCAGGCACACCGCCCAGCCTGATTTCGGTGAGCTGTGAAATCGCTTCCGCCGAAAGCCCACGCAGATCGATACGCTGATCGATAAGCTCTGGCCGCAACCCCAGCCCGGGTGGACGGGTGGTCACAATAATCGCAATAGGATAAGATTCGCCGCTCGCCAAGATGGAGCGTTTCAGACGCGGCAGGAAATCCCGTGAGTCATCATCTGTGAACTGAAGGTCTTCAAGAAATAGTACGACGGGCTGGCGCAGGCTCTCCGCTTTGAACAAAGCGATGAGTCCCAGGAAAGCATTGTTATATCGCCCCTCTGAATCAAGCTGCTCGTACAGCGAATCCTCCCAACGCAAGTCGAGCAGCGCGCCGAGAATCGAACGAGTCCGGTCGAGCTCGCCTGCCAGAGCGGTGTCCGGTATCGAGTCCAACAGATCGTCGAGTTTCGCATCAAAGATCTGTTTCCGTTCCTGTAAGGTTTGTTTATGAGAAAGTCCGATGTATTTGGATAACCAGCGCCGCAAGGGGTTGAATGACTGGCGCAGGATCTGGTCCGATTGGCAGACAGCCCAGAGGATTTTTTTCTCTTCGAACCGGCTCGAGAAACGAAATTCATGGACGAGACGCCCCTTGCCTATGCCTGCATCACCAAAAACAAGCAGTAAGCCGGCGAATTTTTTCTGCCACACGGGCTCAACAAAACCTGCCAGCTGCGCCAGCTCGGCGTCGCGACCTACAATTTCGCCCTGGTAGCTCGGTCCCACAACTTCAGAGTGTCCGAGCAAACGGTGTACTTTCTGTTCGGCGGCAAATCCTTTGAACTGCTGACTACCTACAAACTCGGTCTCAAAGCGTTTCGACACCAACCGGGCAATGCGGTCGTCCACCCAGGTCTCGCCACTGGGCGCGCTCATCATGAAACGCGAAGCCAGATTCACACCCCACCCATAGCAGGTATAGTCCTCACACAGCATGCTGCCAAGATAACCGGCATGCGCAATGTAATACGTCACGCCGCTGGTGATCGGGAAGGTAACTCGGGATTTAAGATCGATCAGGAAGTTCAAGGCGCGGCCAATATCGTTCTCGTAGGCTACAGGAGCACCCCATAAGACGAGCAGGTTGCAGCCTTTGTCGCCAAAGTCCAGGCGGCTGACCAATCCGCCATATCTGTTACGCAGCTCAAAGACCTGGCTCATCAACTCGTGTAGCTGTGTCTCAGAGAGATTCGGAAAACGCATGAAAAGATTGACCACCTGGCGAAATTCGCCGCGCACGTCATAGGCAATCACTTCTTCAGGCATGAAGCGGCGCGAGATGGTCAGGTCAACCGGCGGGAATTCGCGGCGGGCTGGCGCTGGCAATTCCATACGAAAGGCGCGCAATTGCTTGAAGGAGTCGCACGGGACCACGTCGACCCGCTCCCCCAGGATTTCACACAGATCTTCTGTAAGCAGGATGTCACCTGCCTTTGCATGGTGTTCGGCTTCCGCTGAATCATCCACCACACTACCGCGGAAGTAATAAGCGGCCTGATTGTCATCGGACGACCTCAAGATTCCCCACGCAACCGGGCCACTTGCCAGGCCGATCCTGGCGGAAACGGAAAATGTCTCATAGATGGTCCTGCGCGTCGGCTGCTCTGCGAGACGTTTCTGGATCATAAAAGCGGAGGTGAGCGCCCGCAGCGCCGTTGTCTTGAGATCTGATTCCACCGGATACAACGCCAGAATACCATCGCCTGCAAATCCTACGATCGAGCCCCCGTAGTCGGTCACACTTTCGACGAGTGGATCGAACACGCTATGCATCAGGCTGGCCAACACTTCTGCCCCATGTTGTCCATGCTGCATGAGCACATCGGTCATGGTCGAAAAACCCGAAAGATCGAGGAACATTCCGACAGCCTCAAATTCCCCGCGATAATGGCCTGCACGATAATTTTCAACAATCAACTCAGGAACCACCCGATGCATGCGCGAATTGTAGCATGTATAATGACCGCATGCCAAACACCTCGTACGAAATCAGACTCTGCGATTCATGCGGACTACGCTATCCCCTGGTGGCGGGACACCCGTTTGGAACGCGCTGTCCGATTTGCATGGGGAGTACACGCATGCTTCTTAGCCGACAGTTGGCTCGAGAAGCCGATTCGGGTTTTCTGCGAGAGGAGCGGAAGAGTCAGACGAAAGCAGTGAGAGGAAAGAATCTTGCGGTGCTGCTGGATAACATTCGCTCGGCGTGGAATGTGGGTTCCATCCTGCGCAGCGCCGATGGGTTTGGATTCTCACATGCATTCTTATGCGGCATCACACCTTCTGCAGATAACGAGTCTGTGACAAAGACATCGCTTGGCGCAGAGAACACTGTACCGTGGTCGTGTCATAAGGATGCGGTGAGATTGGTGAAAGGTTTGAAAGCTGAAGGTTGGAAAGTTTATGCTCTGGAGGAAGAGGCACGCGCCGTAAACATCGGTCACGTGACAAGCGTGAGCTTCATTTCCGAACCAAGCGTTCTGATTGTTGGGAATGAAATCACTGGCGTGGACCCTGAACTGCTGGATCTGTGCGATGAGATTCTTTACATCCCCATGCAGGGAGAAAAGAAGTCTTTCAATGTAGCGATTGCGTTTGGCATCGCGGCCTACGCACTAACAGTTGGAACCATCGAAAGCAAATAAAAAAAAGCGACCCCACTTCTTAGTAGGGTCGCTCTTCATCACGATTTCGTTATTTGCGAGGAACGCGCACAACCTCATATTCAGTATCAGGGGTTGGCGTCGTTCCAAAACGAGCGTTGACTGCGCAGAGAGCATTGGCAAAGCGGGCAATGGTAGTCGGCACACGGAAGAGCGGGCTTGTGATCGTATCCACAACGGTGCCTTCGGTGAAGTCAGCTTTCAATTTGATGACGGCAATTTGATTCAAGCGGTTCTGCACAACATATAACGTCTTCCCCTGAAGCAGGATGCCATCGCCATTCGGCACAGTTGCTCCGCCCAGATCGATGCGCGTCGCAACACCTGTTGTTGGGTCCACGTTATAGAGCAGACCATCCACACTATTCACGATGATCAATGTTTTCCCATTCGGTGTCGCGGCAATACCGTTCGCATTGAACGCATTAGGCGTGAACTGGTAATCGCCACCCAACGGGATTTCTTCCACGATCGGCTCATCGGGTAATTCACCATTATTTTCCAGTGGCACGCGGTAAAGAATGGGCTGTCTGGAATTCGTAAAGTATGCCGCGTCTCTCGTGACGACAACGTCATTGATAAAGCTATCTTCCGTTGTGAGCTGAATCTCCTCGACATTCTCGCCGGTCTCGCCATCGTAGACGTATGCATAACCCGTCGGACCGCCTGCGACAAAGAGCAGACCGGTGCGCTCATCATATTTCAATCCAGTGGCAGCTCGTCCTTCCTGGGCAGGGACAAGAATATCTCCCTCGCCGGAGCGCAAATCACCGCGGTAAATGGCACCGGTTGGGATGGAACCGACATAAAACGTCGTTCCCGTTCCCACAGCGATGCCTTCTGGCTGGAAACCATCTGGCAGTGGGATCACCTCCGGGAAGGCTTTGGCCGGGGCAGCTGCTACCAGGCTCAGGCTTAGAATGAGCAGTAGCAGGGCAATCAATGAGGTGCGTTTTGCTTGGGTCACAAACATTCGTTTACTCCTTTGCTTATCTGATTTTTCGGGTGGTAATGGATCTGCAACGTACACAGCCCCTGTTGCATATCAATCCTAGCGAAAAAACATGAAAGACCTGTGAAGTGAGCTTAACAGACTCTCATTCTGCATGAACCAGCTATAAGAGAAAACCTGATAGAACAATTAATCTTCCAAATCGTTTTAGTACTTATGTAAGGACGAATTTTGCCGTGGTTCGCGGCAAAACCGATTTCCTTTTTGCTGCTTCCCACAAGCGCCCGATTGGAAAGAGAAATATTTATCTTTGGAAGAATTATCTATATTTATTATACGGAAGCATTGGAGGTTTGGATGTTCGACCGACCCATCAACCGAAGTCTATGGACGATCGCTGCCATCATCATCTGTATCGTTTTAATTGGGGCGGCCGCGGGAGTCATCGCCCTCAATCGGCGCGAGCAGGCTGTGACCCTGCTGAGAGTTCCCCAGGATTACGCGACGATCCAGGATGCGATCAACGCGGCCCAACCGGCAGACATCATTCAAGTGAGCGTGGGCACATATAACGAGAATCTGCTGATCGACCGGCCGGTCACGCTCACGGCCGAGACGTTTGACCAGGTGAACCCGGCCAACAACAGGACCATCATCAATGGTGGCGGCGGCGCAGCGACCATTACCGTTGCGCCCAATCTCACGCAGCTGCCCAGCATCCGTGGGTTCGTCATCCAGGGCGGCGGCAACGGAATCCAGATCTCTTCTCCATTGATTGTTGAATTTAATCTTTTCCATTCCTCGGCGATTTCGGCCAATTATCAATGGGGCAGCGGCGGCTTCAATCGCGGCAATGTCTATTTCAAACCTGCGGATGATGCTATCCATCTCGATGCGATTGATCGACCGTTGCTGATCGAGAATAACCGTATTCTTTACGCGGGGGATGATGGCATCGAGGCGAACTTGATCGACATGCCCACCCCACCCGGTCCAATGGATATCAACATCTGGAACAACATGATCATTGGCAGCCGCGAAGATGGCATCCAGATCATCGACTATCCTAACGATCCACAGGATACCAACCGACGCTTTGTGATCGTGGGCAACCTGATCGCCAACAGCCTGAAGGCCGGCATCGGACTGATGGCGAATGCGAACCCTGTGGAGGATCTGTCCGGCGCGGATGTTGTCGAGGCGGTCCGCGTCTTTAACAATACGCTCTACGGCAACAACCATGGCATCTCCGGTGGAGATAATCTGGTGGCATTCAATAATATTATTGTCAATTCCACGGGGCGCGCGGTGTGGAGAGTGGAAGGTGAGCCAGGTGAGAATTCGATCGTTGCCTACACCCTGTTCTTCAATAATTCCCTGGATGCCGATCAGACTACGCTCGGACCCGGCATCATCACCGGACAGGATCCGCTTTTCGTGGCTCCGCCCAACCCGGGGCCCGATGGCGCCTGGGAAACGGTGGATGATGATTTCAGCGGCTTGCTTCTTCAGGGCAATTCCCCCGCGATCGACAGAGGCGTTGCCCAACTGGTTACGACCAGTGGAGAGCCAGTCCCGCCGAATCCTCTTGAGGGATTCATCGGCGCCGCGCCGGACCTGGGCTGGAGGGAATTCGGCAGCCCGATCATGATCACACCAACCGCCTCGCCCATCCCCGCGCCAACTCTGGTCGCTTCCCTGACACCTTTGCCATCACTGATCCCCTCGCTCTCGCCTATTCCCCCGACGCCTATTGTCATCACGGCGACTTTTCCACCGACGAATACAGTTCTGCCGCCGTCGCCCACGGTGCCGGCCCCGACCGCCACATGGACGTCCATTCCAACGTTTACAAGCACACCGGGCCCGGTCATCAACAACATCACCCCCAATACGGTTCAGGCGAACACCACAGTGAATGTGACCATCACCGGCTCAGGCTTTGCGAACGGTTCGGTTGTCGCCTTTGAGGGCGGACAGGGCGCCCCTCCACAAGTAAGCCCAGACCCGCAGGTGCTTAATCCAAACACACTGGTGATCCAGGTGACTACGTCAGCCGATACCAGCTTCGGCACGCAACGCTGGGATGTGCGTGTGACCAATGCCAACGGCTCGTCTGCAGTGTTGCAAGATGCGTTCACCGTTACTGTTCCCCCATAGAATTTACGCCAAAGTCTTAAAAAGCTACCTCCCTCAACTCCGAGACGTCGGAGTTGAGGGAGGTAAAAAAAGTTCTACTTATTCTTCTTTTCGTTCTTTAGCTTGCGCTTCTCCTTGATGTTCAGTTTTGGCTTCTTTCTTTGTTCCTTGTTGCCTTTATCTTTTTTACCAGTGCTGCCCATAAGTATCTCCTTTCCTATCATTGCTTGCTGAGACTACGTGCACGCTCCTATTTTAACCCAGTTCAATCACGGGTTACTGGCTGGACGTTACAAGCCAACCAGCGAGAAAAACAAAATAGGCGATGGCGCAGCAAATGCCCATGACCAGCAATCCAAGCTGGATCCATCCCATAACAATCCCGGCTGTGGCCATGCCATCACCGGCGGCCCTCGCTGGAACGGAACGCGTCTCGCCGCGGGCCATGTATCCCGTCACTAAGGCCACGATCCCGCCAACGACGGGGACAAAGGTAAACCCCAGCAATGCAGAGACCAGGCTGACAATCGCTAGCGTACTGGTGGGCAGCAACGTCTCATTGATAACCGGGGGCAAATCGGGTTGATCCATGTGTTGATCTCCTTGATTTAATGAATGTAGCGATGAAGTTCAGATGGCTCTATGAACCACATTCGCCTTATTTAATGCCAACCGCCCGTGCGTGTGCGATTCCGGATCTCATCCTGCAGGGCCGCGAGCATCTCTAGATAGGAATCCCGGTAGGTCGGGTTTTCATTGGTCGCGCGCTCTTCCAGCCGCGCCAGCAGATACACCAGCCATGAAAGCCAGGCACGTGGATTCTCTTCCGATTCTGAGATGCTCCTTGACGCTTCGGTCAGAATGTCACGGAGTTCGTCTTCTTTGGTCATGTTGTAGACTCCTATTGTTGTCTGTTGCTCAAGGCGATTTTATTGTATCACCGGCCACTTTTAGCCTGGATCCGGCTTCAGCCCCGGTTCTGGTCAACATAAGCCAGAAACTCTCTCAGGCCAATGATTGTTTTGGCATCCTCAAATTCCCGGGCTGCGAGTTTTTCTCTGATCATTTCAACCGGCATGATAATTTCGCGAATCCTTTCATCGATTTCCAGTCGGAGCCTGGTTTTCTCCGGGTTCATCGCCAGATAGATATACATGCGTTCATCGGTAAAGCCAACCGAGGAGAAGTACGAGGCGAGCGGGACCAATTCCTTGGCGCGGTATCCGATCTCTTCCTCCAGCTCACGCTGCGCACAAGCCATTGGCTCCTCATTGAGCTCCAGCCTGCCAGCCGGTAATTCGATCAGCTCACGCTCAATGGCAATTCTGAACTGCCGGATCAAGATCACACTGTTATCCACAACGGGGACAATGGCTACTCCCCCCGAGTGTTTGATATATTCCCGGATGACTTTGTTCCCATCATCGAGCGCGGCCTCGCCGCCCCAGAGAGAGAATATCTTCCCCTTGTGAATTTCTTTTTTTCTGATCCATTTTTCCATAATTTCCTCGCATTCATTTTACCGGTACGGCTTGATAAAAAGGTGTTCGCTTTGTATTAAATTCCTCATTTTTTGTCATCAAGTTTGCAATACTTGAAGTCAGATTTTCGCAAATGCTGATTCCAGATCAGCCAGGATATCTTCTACCGATTCGATGCCTGTGGAAAGCCGCACCAGGCTGTCGGGAATACCAATGCGGGCCCGCTGCTCCACAGTCAGGCTGCGATGAGAGGATGTTGCGGGGTGCAGGATCAACGAGTAGATGTCCCCGAGAGTAGTAGCTGGCAGGCAAAGGGTCAGAGCCTCCATGAAACGATAGACAGTTGCCTTGTCCGCATCCTTGATCTCAAACGATAACACGCCGCCGCAGCCCTTGCCTTCGAAGAGACGCGTGGCCAGCTCATGTTGCGGATGATCCGGTAATGACGGATAGTTGACCTTGTTTACGCGCGGATGCGCCTCCAGCCAGGTCGCCACCTGACGGGCATTAGCACATTGCTGTTTCATCCTGAGTGGCAGCGTTTTTAATCCGCGTAACGCCAGCCACGCCTCGAACGGACCGAGCACACTTCCAATGAGCTTGTTCAACTCGAACAGCTTGTTTTTGTTTTCAAGCGATGCAGCGACCACTCCACCCAGCACATCGCCATGGCCCGAAAGATACTTTGTGACACTGTGAATTGCATAGTCAGCGCCGTGCTTGAGAGGGTTGAACAGATAGGGAGATGCAAATGTATTATCTACTGCCAGGGCAGCATCATAGCGATGCGCGAGCGCGCCAAGCGCAGGCACGTCCGCCACCTTGAGCAACGGGTTCGAAATGGTCTCCACCAGCAACAGAACGGGGCGCGTCTCTTTGAGAGCCGTTTCTACCTCCGCGAGGTTGCTGACGTCCACGGTGCGGACCTGGATGCCGAGAGTACTCATCAGGCCACCGATCAGCGTAAAGGTCGCGCCGTACACATCGAGCGCGGCGACAACAGAGGCACTCGCTTTCGCCCCGGCAGCCAGCAACGTAGCATGGATGGCCGCCATGCCCGAGCCATATGCCTGCGCGGCTTCGGCCCCCTCCAGGTTGGCAACGGCTGCTTCGAACGCGGCGACGGTCGGTGTCACGTAACGAGAGTAGACGTAGCCTTGCTTTGTGCCTGCAAAGACCGCGTCCAAGTCATCCATGCTTTCATATAGATAACCAACCGAGGGATAGATCGGTGTAGAGACGGGCGTGTATTCCCCCGTGGGCACGCGCTCGCCCGCATGGACAGCGCGGGTCTGGAAACTTTTTCGAGATAGGTCGTTCATCAAAGATTCTCCTGGAGTGACCATCGCGAGATAAGATAAGAGACGATGACTGTTCAACTGAAAAAGAACAAGACGTATATTACTATAAATTAGCTCGGTCTTGAGCAGGAGAACAAAATAGACCCTGCACATCTAAAGAGACGTGCAGGGTCTTTCCACTGTTCTAATCTTTCTCAGAAACGCTTGCTACAGCATGCCAGATCAATTAAGGTAGGTCGACATAGTCATCCAGAAACTCGCGGGCAGCTTCCGTATCCAGGCGATAGGTTTTATCGGTTGCTTTGCATGGAATATCACCTGTCACCGTCACCGAAGCAATAATCGTTGTTTCCTCTCCATCCAGGTGGATAAAGTGCGGCCCGCCGGAGTCCCCGTAGCAAGTACCACCGTTGCCGGTTGCCAGATTCATCGAGAGTGTCAACCAGGCCTTGGTGAGGGAAAGGAACTCTTGATCCACACGCCTGCGCTCCATGTTCTCCAAGATTCCTTGGAAACCAGTCCGGTTTGTCTCGCGGACGTCACCATAGCCTACTGCAGTGAAGAGTGTATCATCGAGAGTGTGGTTTGCCTTGAGCTCATCCAGCAGCCCAGCCGTTGGCAGGCTGGCAGGCGTGATACCCGGTGACTGGTCGAGAATGATAACGGCCACATCACCCGTGTCATTCCGGCCTGTTCCAGGAAAGTTAGGATTTGTGAACCATTCGCCGGTATAGTAGGTTGCATTCTCGTCGATGACGGGGTCAAACGTGACCAGCATCTCGGCACCCGGAATAGATGCCAGCACGTCATCCACGGGTGCGGTGCAATGGGAAGCGGTTAAAAATACATCATCATCAATTAGTGTGCCCGAGCACCATTGAAAATATCCTTCCCCCGGCACATACAGAACCATGGACCCGACAAATGGATGGTCATTACCATCCGGCTCGCCATATGTAATGGCGAGAGCCGGCAGCACAAAGATGAACAACAGGGCTGTTATAACTGCGATTGTGATCAGTCTTCGATGCGAGCGGGATGTTTGTTTCCGATACATAACATATCCTCCTATGAAAATAACGCTAAAACGGTTGATCATTAAAATAAAGCTAATCGATTGCTATGTATATGGCACTCCTCTCTGCGGTTTCTCGATACCCGCCTAAACCTGATAGCAGTATAGCATTTCGAATGGCCTAATGCAACAGGTAATTTCTCCTACTCTCTAAACTTCCAAGATAACGACCCGCAAAGCGTGCAAGGACGCGGAGTTCTCACACTTTGCGGTTTTTTCCCGGTACATTTGTTCTGGACTGACTGTCAGTCTCTTTTTCGTGAATAGGCTGCGATATATCCGGGGAGAGGGGTGTCATCCGACTGCCGCTCATCGCGCACAGGTGTCAGTGCCATCTCTCGCAGCGGCAGGATGCCGGCCCAGAGAGGCAGCCCGTAATCCTGCTCATCGTCCACGGGCGGGCCCACACGTACTTTCGCAGATGCTTCCTCGATCGGGATCGAGACGACACTCGTAGCGTTCATCTCCTTGCGATTTGGCAGGCGTGCCTCGTCCCAACGACCGGGGATCAGGTGATCGGTGATCGCTTTCAACGCCAACAGCTTTTCCTGCTCATCCGTTACCAGTTGTCCTCTGCCAAACAGCACCACAGAGCGGTAGTTCACCGAGTGATGGAACACCGAGCGCGCCAGCACGAGCCCATCCACGATGGTTGCTTCCACGCAAACGGGGTGCCCTGCTTCGATGTGCTTGAGAAGACGGCTGGCTTTCGCGCCGTGCAGCATGATGGTATCGTCCACACGCGCAAAATTGATCGGGATCACAAACGGCTGTCCCTGCTCGGCAAAGCCGACGTGACAGATGAGCGCTTCATCGAGGATGCGATAGATCGTCTCGCGATCGTAGTATCCCCTCTTTGGGAGGCGGTGGATGCGATTCTTTTCGGTGTTAGTGAAAGCGGCCATGGATGTTCCTTTTTTCTGATGTCAGCCTGCAAGAAATATGAGCATGATATGGAAAAGAGCAAACAACCCGTTCAAGGCGATCCCCGCGACGGCCAGTGCGGTGCGTCCCTCTCCACGCCTCAGGCTCAGGATGCCAAGCACAACGCCGAGCGCAGCCGGCATCACCAGCAACAAAAACGTGATGGTTCTCTCGCCCTGCAACGACATGCCCACAGATGCCGACTCGAACAGCGTGAGCAACACCAGGAATACGATAGAGAGTCCAAACAGAAGTAATGATCGCGTAGCAAGGTTTCGTTTCATACAGCTCCTTGTGAGCCAGCGCTAACAGGACGGTTGCCTCCCCTCCTCTGCAAAACAGGGGTATTCTAACATGCCGCACAGGGTGGATGGTCTAAAGCAGAGATTGCCAGTTTGTCAGACATGCCGCCTGTCACGCGGAAGTGAATTACCCCACTAGGGATTTCTACTATTTTTCACCACGGTTGGAAACTGTAGAATAATCGTTAAAGGTTAACAAGGAATATCGAATGTCACTTACTATTTTTTTCTACCTTGCACTGGCTGCCTGGAGACTGGCATCCCTGGTCGCCAATGAGAACGGTCCCTGGCAAATGTTCAAGCGCCTCCGCCAGCGCGCAGAACAATGGTGTAGACAATATCAGTTCTGCCATGAGCTTGGCCTGTACGAATTGTTCTCATGTGAATGGTGCAATTCGATCTGGATCGGGACAGGACTGACACTTTTGTATATATGGATCGGCGATTCCATCCTTTATGTCGCCATACCTCTGGCACTCTCGACAGTTGTGATTGTGATCAAGTACGCGGTAGAGTTTCTGCAGGCTGCAAAAGATTTTTTGGAGAACGCCAACAAGGCACGTGAGCAATCTCAAAGCGAGCTGTTCTTCCCCAGCCCGTCCATGGATGAATTATCCGCCCTCTTCCCGGAAAAGCGCTGACCAAGCTCGTTCATCGCCAGCGAATAGCTTAAGCCCCACCTGCGCGGGCTTATCACAGGGCTCCGCACCACAAAGATCGGCGACTTCATGAGCAGCGGGTGAAAAGTAAATCACCAGATCACAATGCAATCGGCCCTCTGATTCAAGACGTGTGAACACCGCCATGTTGGATGGCTCGCCTTCGCGCTTAAATGCCTGCAGGAAGCTGGGATGCACAAAATCTTCCAGATATAGATCGCCCCCGTAAATGGCATCACCGAGTGACTTTGAAAACCAGGTATCCATATCTTTTCAATGTTCCTTGCGGTTGTTGCTTCGCGGGGAGTATCCGCATCATGCGTTCTCACGCGCAGCCAGGTAGAGGTCTTCCACTTTCTTGCGTGCCCACGGGGTTCTTCGCAAAAAGGTCAGGCTGGACTTGATGCTGGGGTTATGAGTAAAACAGCGGATCGGTATCCGCCTGCCGAGCTCTTCCCAGCCAAATTGTTCCACCAGACGCGTCACGATCATTTCGAGCGTGACACCATGCAGGGGATCTTTTGGATGCTCACTCGTCATACAGATCTGGCTGATCGATGGGTTCGAGTGGCGCAGGGTTCAGGTCATGAGCCCACACGCCATTTTCATTCATCATGCGTGCCACCTCGTGTGGCTTCGGCAGAGTCTTGAACGTCTGCCCGCTCATAAAATCCACGATCAACTGGTGAGGTGGCCTATCGGTCTTAAAGCTTTTCTGTACGCGGATGAGGAAATACTTGGCGCTCTCGCTTGAAACCTGGAAGCGCGCGGCAATGATCTCGAAGGGTTTATTTTTGTCCATGGAGGGAATTGTACACTACCCGACCCCCGCCTTGCCTCAGTAGATCGATCCCCCAAAATTTACGACGCGCTTCGAAGGGTTGCCTGATGGAACCGGCTTGATCCTGCCTGGCCTTTAATACCGTTACATATCAGGTTTGTGAGGTGACGGTCCAATTGCCCCATTAAGAGATAAAATCCGCTGAACATTGGAGCTCACCATGAAATGTGACCACTGCGGACTTCAATCGGATGTGGAACAAGCCTTTTCGCAGGAGAAACGTCTCTTGCGCCGGACGAGATATTTTTGCCCGGATTGCACGGTGAAACGCCACACCACTTCACTCGTGACAGAATTCGTGATCATCACAGGGTGCGGTCTTCTGCTCTACCTGCTGAATCCACTTTCTGGAGTGGCGGCCTTCTATTTGCAAGTTGCCATCGCACTGCTGTCGCTGACCCCACTGGTCATCCTCCACGAGCTGGCGCATGCCTTGATGGCGGGCTTGCTCGGAATGCGCGTGTTCGGGATCATGATAGGCACTGGCAGGGCCGTCTGGTCGGGGAAATTCCTGGGCATGAATTGGACAGTGAATATGGTGCCGATCGGCGGGATCACGTTTGTCGGCGCGCGACCGGTGATGCATATTCGCTGGAGGTTGTTTTTTATTTATCTTGCCGGACCCGCTTCGCACATCTTCATGGCACTGGCGCTCTACATGCTGATGCAATCCACGCCGGACTACTTGCTGGCAGATCGCGTACTCCGGACGCTGGTCTTCGCCAACATCGTTCTGGCACTTGCCAACCTATTCCCACGCAAAGTCTCTGTCATGACCGGAATGCAGGGCACCGACGGCTGGCATTTGCTGCGTACGCCTTTCTTAGATGAACGTGAGCTGACCAAACAATACATCGGGAACTACGGCGCCGAGGCGATGCAAGCCTACACAGAAAATGATCTTGATGCTGCCAAAGCATGGGTCGAGAAAGCGCTCGCCCTCGATGGCAGCTCGGGTGTGGCGCGTAATATTCTGGGAGTCATCCAGATGGCACGCCGCGAGTATCGCGCTTCGCGAGAAACCTTCCTGCAAATCCTCGAGACAGACGCTGCCAAAGAACCCGGACTGTACAACCTGCTGCTCAACAACGTTGCCTATCTCGATGCGCTGCTGGGTGACCGATCCCTGCTACCCGAAGCGGACCAATTCTCTTTTGAAGCGCTCAAGCATCTGCCGTGGCTGCCAGCGGTGATCGGCACACGCGGCACGGTGCTGGTTGAGCTTGGACAACTTGAGGAAGGGATCGCCACGCTCAAAAAGTCGATGGCGATGCATGGAGATAAGCAGGGCAAGGCGCTCAACGCCGGTCACATTGCCATCGGCGAGCTGCGACGAGGTGACCTGAACGCGGCGCGCAAATATCTGGCAACTGCCAGAACGCTCGACCCGAAGTGTTTCCTGCTCCAGGATGTGGAAGCTCAGCTAGCAAGCCCTGTACTTCAATCGCCAGTAAATGAAACTGGCCTACAGCCTTTCGTCCCCGGAAACATCTAAAATAGAACTGACTTCAAGCTCTCTGCCCGCGTTCTGCTCTAGGGCAAGTTGTTGTGAACTTTTCAAGCATCCAGGAAGAGATCTGGTTAAACAAGATCTCAACCTGGCAGAGAATCATGTAGAATGAAGGTCCGCAAAATGAAAACTCAAACCTGGGAGCAGACATGAACCAACCTACAGAAAAACGGACCGGATTTTTTGGCACCTATTTCGACCGCGACGCCGCCCTGCGCCTGGCGCGTTGGGCAGGGATCCTCGCCTGGGTTTTACTTGGCATGTACGCGTACACCACCCTGGTCTCAACCGGGCAGTTTTTATCGATGCTAGTTTCCGGCGTCGTATCCTATGAAGGAACAAACATTTTCGACCGCCTGAGCATTCCCACCCTGCAGATCTCGCAGCTGGTGCCGGGGCTGGTCTATTTCGTCATGCTCAAAATTGCACAGCAGGTGCTGCTCATTCTCATGGATGTGGAAGACAACTCACGGCGCGCCGCGCGTAAGTGAAGTAATAAGACCCTTGCTTGAAAGATTTGTATGCTGAACCGTTATGCGGGCTTGTCGAACTTCGCCAGATGCTGGTAGACCTGCTCCAGCAGAGCCCTGACTTCCTGCCGCTCGGCAACGGCATGATGGATAGAAATCTGGAACGATAGATGTTCATCCTCGGAGACTGTTTCTAATAACCGCTCCTGACGCGCGATCTGTCTCTTGATCTCCGCAAGCTTCGCCTCGAGCCGGGTGCGATAGCCTTCATAGAAATTGAATTCAGTAAGAGGCTCCATCTTTGCTGCTTCCCCCTGCTCCAGCAGTTGAGCGATCAGAGCCAGGAATTCATCCAAGTCCACTGGTTTTTGCACGAAGCGCGTCACACCAATATTTAGAGCGAATTCCTTATCCTCTGGCGCCACGTACGTGGCCGTGATGAAGATGACGGGGATACCGCGTGTTTCCGAACTGATGCGCAGTCTGTGCACAAGCCCAAAACCGTCCAGTTTTGGCATCATGATGTCGGCAATGACAAGCGCCGGGCGTTCGCGCCGCACAGCGTCCAACCCTTCCCTGCCATTACAGGCCGTGACTACGCGATATCCTTTAAATGTCAGCGTTGCTTCCAGGAGGCGCAGGATATCGGGGTCATCTTCAACGATCAGCAGATAACCCGGGTTTGCGTTCATTCTTCTATTCTAGTGATCTACTACCGTTATGATGATATTAAATTCATCGCGATTTCATATCAGCGCATTCTGCGCATCTCGGGCAAAGTCTCGAAACCTGCAATGCGCGGAATCAGGTGAAAAGTCTCCAGAAGCTCGGGCGTGGGAAGCACGGCTCTGCGGGTTGCCAGCTCCAGGATTAATCCTTCCAGGTCAATGGTGACGGCTTTCTTGCTATTCGATTTGAAGATATCGTGATGCACCTTCCAGCGTCCCCCTTGCGCGGAGAGTCCAGCCAGGGCAAAAGTGATCGTAACTGTTTCGCCCATGCGCACCTCGCGCAGGAACTGGGCATGAATGGCAGAGTACGTCGGCGCAATGCCAAGTTCCTCGAATCGCTCAGGTGGAAATCCGTGTTCGGTAAAAAATCGATAGCGCAGGTCGGCGGCTGCATCTACATAGGCGGCATAGTTCACGTGGCGATTCCCGTCGATATCCGAAAAACGGATTTCATATGTTCCAGAATATTCGCTCATTTATTCCCTGACCTGTAAAACGATTTTTCCAAACTGTTCTCCGCGCTCATAACGGGCATAGGCTTGACGCGCCTGCTCGAGTGGATAGACCGAATCGATCACCGGCTCGATCTTTCCACTTAACACGTGGTCCATCACCGTGCGGAAGTCGCTCAGGCTGCCCATCGTGGAACCGATATGTGTCTGCTCGTTCCAGAATAACAACGAGAGGTTGGTGGAGGCGTGCCGTCCTGTGGTGCGGCCATACGTCACGATGCGACCGGCCTTACGCAAGATGTTCTGCGACTCGCTCCAGGTGGCAGCGCCCGTGTTCTCGATGACGAGGTCTACGCCACGCCCGTTCGTGAGGCGGCGCACTTCTTCGAAGGGATTCGATGCGGTGCGATCCAACGCGAAATCTGCACCGATACTGCGCGCCTTGCCCATCTTTTCCTCCGAGCTGGTAATGGCAAAGACTCGCGCCCCGATCAGCTTGCAGATCTGGATGCACGCTGCCGCCACGCCACCGCTTGCTCCCAGCACAAGGACATCCTCCCCCGCCTGAACTTTTGCGCGCGTGACCACAGCCCGCCACGCCGTCTGATATGCCAGGGGAGCCGCCGCGGCCGTCACAAAACTGAAGCCCGCGGGCGTACGCATGAGCTTCTCCGCGTCCACGGCGATGAGTTCGGCGTTGCCGCCGTTCCCCGAGCTGCCAAGGATATCGTAATCGTCACATTGGCTGACCTCGCCCTCCAGGCAACGCGCGCACTTGCCACACGAGAGCGACGGATTGACCACGACTGCTTCACCGATCTCCCAGCCCGTTACATCCGGTGCAAGCTGTTCGATCACGCCCGCAATATCGGAGCCAGTCCACATCGGGAAACGGTAGCTCTCATCGGCAGGCCCGTGCAAAGCCCAGAGCTCGAGATGATTGAACGCGCTGGCATGTACGCGCACGAGTACCTGCCCCGGACCGATCTGCGGCTCGGGCACATCGGCGATCTGAATCTGACTCGCATCGCCACATTGATAGAAAACGGCAGCTTTCATAGACTCCTTATACAAGACCCTACGTGTTTCCAGTACTGACATCCATCAGGAAAGTTATGTCTGCGAGAACTCCTCCAGAACAGCCCACAGATCGCCAGCCACAGCGCCGAACAAGCAGTACGGGTATTTCATTGATACGAGACTCTCCTGTCCATATAGCGGATTCGATTCCCGGCTAGAAAGCCAACGCCTCAGCCGGATTGATCATGGTAATGAGCCGTACCTGTTCTTCGGCGATCCCGCGCTTGAGCAGCTCGGGGATAAATTCGCTGGTCAGAGCTGTGTAGCCTCGGAAACCACCCTGTGGTAATCCGTCGGCGCGAGCCGGATCGTACCAGCCAGCATCGTGCGACAGTAAGAGGTGATCGACAAAGCCTGCCTCCACAAGCGCAACGGCAGCTTCGAGCATATCTGCCTGCGACTGGTACGGTGCCCCGATGGCGTCGAGTTCCACGTATGCGCCGCGGCTCGCAGCTTCCCTGAGGATCGCCACGTTTGGCTCCGTCTGCGCGTGGATCCAGATGAAGCGATGCAGATCGAGGCCGGCTTCTTCCAGCACATCCATCTCTTCTTTCGCAATTCTTCCCCCGATCGTGTGGCTGGCGATGACTGCTCCCGTGTTTCGGCTTGCTTTCGCCGCGGCTTGCAGGTTTCGGATCTCCAGCGCGGTGGGCCCGTCATCGCTCATCGCCAGCTTGATAAACCCGGCCGACACCGGCATCCCTTCAATGCCCACGGTGAGTTCATTCGTCCAGAGCTCAGCCAGCTCATCCTCATTCATCTCACGCATCGCTTGCGGGATGTAGGCATCCCGATACACTCCGGTCGGTGCAATGATGTGGATGGGCGTATGATCTGCAAGGCTGCGTAATAGGGCGAGGTTGCGTCCGACACCCACGGTTGAACATTCCACCAGGGCGGTGACGCCGGCCGTATAGGCTTCTACCAGGTAAGGTTCCAGGACCGTGATCACGCTCGAGGGTTCCGCCCGCGCATAATCGTGGACATTGGGTCCACGCAGATCGGTAAACAGATGCTCGTGCGGAAGGATGAGTCCCAATGTGTCGATCTCGACAGGACCTTTCAGGGTATGGATGCGCTTTGCCATGAGTGATCGCTCCAACGGATAGCTTCTGAAACTTTCAGAGTGGGTCTGAGAGCGCAAATGACGATAATGGGAACTACCGCTTTATCTCACAAGTGAGGAAAACAATGAAACGGTTGTCCGAGATCACATCATTTTTCGCCTTTCCCATTATAGTGCTCTTCGCCCACCTGATCGCCTCCAGACCCCTGCAACTCTACGCCATGTTTCCCCATCTGGATATTCCCTTCCACTACCTCGGTGGACTTTCCATAGCCTATACATCTTGTAACATCGTTGCCTACCTGGAAAGAAAGAGTGCATCCACCCCACTGAACAAAGTGATTTTCCTTCTATTGATCTTTTCGCTCTCGGCCACTGCCGCTGTCTTCTGAGAATTTGCCGAATTCATCGGAGATCGGTTGTTGATTACCAATATACAGGTCAGCCTTGCCAACACGATGCAGGATCAGTTCATGGGCATCCTGGGCGGAGCGACATGGGCGCTGATCTGGTTCATGAAGTGGAAAAGAAACAGGGAAGCTCAATGACCGGGATAACTAAAACTTCCCGACACTGCCGGGATGGCAGGTGTCGGGAAGCACAACAGCAACGCTGCGTTTGCTCAGCTCCCGCTGATGATGTTCTTGAGGATATCGCCTCCGACGCCGGCCACGCCCTTCTTTTCTCCGCCAGATTGCGTGAAAGTCATGCCACGCTTGATGCGGTCCACGAGGCGCGAGAAGGGCAGGCTCTGCAGATAGACCTTGCCGGGCCCGGTCAGCTTGGCAAGGAACAACCCTTCGCCGCCGAACAGCGCGTTCTTAAAGCCTCCCACGAACTGGATGTCATAATCGACCGTGGTCGCAAAGGCCACGATGCAGCCCGTGTCCACCCGCAGGGTCTCGCCGGCCGCCAGGTCCTTCTCGATGATCGTCCCGCCGGCGTGGACGAAGACCATCCCGTTGCCCGAGAGCCGCTGCAGGATGAAGCCTTCGCCGCCAAAGAAGCCGGCCCCCAGGCGCTTTGTAAAGGCAATGTCGATCTCGGTCCCGCGCGCAGCGCACAGGAACGAATCCTTCTGGCACAACACCTGCCCGTTGAACTGGTCGAGGTCAAAGGCCACGATCTTGCCCGGGTACGGCGCGGCAAAAGCGACGTGCCGCTTGCGGTTGTCGCTGTTCAGAAACGTGGTGATGAAGAAGCTCTCGCCCGTCACCATCCGCTTGAAGCCGGAAAACAGCCCGCCGTCCGCGCCGGTCTGCATCTGGATGCCGTCCTCCATGTAGGTCATGGTCCCGGCCTCGGCCCGCACCCCTTCGTTCGGGTCGAGCTCGATCTCCACCAGCTGCAGGTCATCCCCATAGATTTGATAGTCGATTACGTCTGCCATTATGATACTCCTTTGTTATGGAATACGGACATTGTTGAGATAGGTTGCAAATTCGCAACGCTTAATAATTCTACTCCTCTTGCTCCCGGAAAGGCTGAATAGGTTAAATCGATTCCTTCAGCGCCGCTACCAGCCGGTCCATGTCACGGTGAAAATCGGGGTCGGGGCGGACGGGGATGCCGTTGCGGTAGACCAGCTCTTGCAGTCCGGCCGGTAGGTCCACTTCGGAAGGCATCTGGACTCCCCGCACCAGCAGCGGGATGACCGGGATATCGCGCCGCAATGCCGACTCGATTTCGATCCGTACGAAGTCCTCCGGGTCATCGAGACGTTTCCGGCCGGCGGCGTCCCGTGCATCGACCCAGCGGTCGCCGATGACCGCCAGCAGCACCCGGCATTCGCTCACCTTTTGATCCAGGTACTCCTTGAAATCCACCCCAAGTGGGATCGAGTCGACATCCTTGAAGATGGGATCCCTTCCGAATTCGTCCACCAGGCGATCGTAGATGCGGCCGGTAATGTCGGCGCTGTCCGAGCGGCGATAAGAGATAAAGATCGGCCCCACGGCCGCATGGACCGCAGCAGGCAAAGTGGAGGCCAGCTCCGTGCGCCTGCCGGCCGCTCCCAGCCGGCGCCAGGAGGCCCCGATCCCCGCGAGCACCAGCAGGGCAGCGGCAATCCATCCCCAGCCCAGGGACTGCAGCCGCCCAAGCAGGGTGACTTTGATGTGAATGTCAGATTTATAGGTTTCAACCTCCCGCCACGATTCCTCTCCCCCAATTCTTATCAGCCGGTACAACACGATGGTTAGCTCTTGTTGACCCTCTTTTTGGGCCGTGACATACCAGGCCCAGCGCGTGGTCTCGATGCTGCTGATCAGCTGCACGGGATCGTCATGGATGCGGCGAATGGTAAACGACTCCTCGTCGGCTGCCAGGATCTCTGCTTTCATCTCAGGTGTGATCTCCACCGTTGAAGAATAAGACATTCCCACTCCACTGATTTCCCGGACCAGCTCTGGCTCAGAAATAGACGGATTCAACAGCAATTCGATAGTAACCGTCTCGCCTTGCTGCATCTCAGTTGGTGCGTTATAGGCAATGCTCGCCGGGATGGATTGTCTGAGTGCTTCGTCGATAAGATCCAGTGGTCCACCGCCGCCAGTTGTGGGAACAATGAATGCGGAGGTGGGCAGGATGATCGATGTTGGCACCGCCACAGGCACACACCCACCCGGGCAATCGGTGACCGACAGGTAGACGCTGTTGACGTTCTGCCCCAGCAGCAGAACAGCGGATGCGATTAAGACCAGCGCCGCGAGTCCCAGGATGGCTGCGATCTTCGCAATGTTCCAGACCTTGCCCATGGATCTCTCCTCACTCTTCGACGAGTTAATTATAATCTCCACTCATCAACCGGATTACCTACCTATTGAAGTGCTTGGAGTGCTTCCTCGTACGACTCATACGCGTCGACCTCTGTAATCAGCATGCCGGGACTGAGCTGGGCCGGGTCCAGGCCTTCCATGAGGATTCCCGCATAATCTCCCACGGTTACCTGCTCGCGCACGACGTTGGAGATGAGCAAGGCAAGGACATTTGCACTCACGGGCTGCCCCTGTGGATCCAGGATCTCCACACCGGTAGTGGAGGTGAGGGTGCCGTGCGCCACCTGGCCTTCGAGCAGCGTGCCACGACCCACAATATTGGAGATCCGGTCGATCCGCATCAGGAACGGCAGGTCGGCGGCCGGGGCCTGGGTGGAGGTGACGGCCAGGGTCACGGTTCCATCCGGTGTAACAGCAGGATCACTGGTACCCACCGGCGTAGCGCCGGACGCGGCCGGCTCGTCTGTTGGTGGAAGTTCCGTCGGCTGCAAGGGTTGGCCTGCGGGCGGAAGAGGAGGCGCTGAGACAGACGTTGCCTGCTGGACCGGGATGAGCGGAGTGGATGTCTCACCCCCACAGGCGCTCACGAGGGACATACATAGGATCGCCATCACCCCCTGGAAAACATACCGGTATATCATCTTTTGCTCCTTGTACAGTTTCACTACCATTAATTTCGCGAAGAAGCTATCGACGCAGAACAGGGGTCCAGTATAGACCCGATTTCAATTCGTTTCAAGCCGAAGTGATTGGTGATGGGAAAGATTGGGGAGCCTGAGAGGCGGATCAGACGTCTTTGTCCCCGTTGGAGCCGCCGCTCCAGTTCAGCATTTCGCGGGCCAGGTAGCCGATGGCCAGCAGCGGCAAGCCGAAGTAGATCAGCGTCTCCCGGTCCGGACTGCGGATGAACATATAACGGATGACCACGAAGAGCAGCACCAGGATCGTCAGCAGATACAGCGCCGCCACCACGCGCTGGACGGCGGCCGGGGGCACAATCCTGCGTCGGAACGGGCGGTTGGGAGAGGTCTCCTCCAGCGGTGCTTCGGGTTCCGGGATTGTGAACGGTTCCAGCTCCGGGAGCGGCGGGGGATCGGCCGCCTGAGGCAGGCGCCTGCGGATGGAGTCCTTCAATTCGGTCCGGGGAAGCTCTCTTTCCCAGTCCCGTTCCTGTGGATCGGATTCGTTCATCTGGCGCAAATAATACCTGTCTCGTCGTTATGTGTCGCTTCGAAAGATTCTGTCGACCGGCGCGATCATGCCTGCCCCTTTTTACCTGGCAAGGGACTTCAAATACAGCTCTTCCACTTTCTTCCGGGCCCAGGGCGTCCGGCGCAGGAACGTCAAACTGGATTTGATGCTGGGGTTGTCGGTAAAGCACTTGATGGGGATGCGCGCTCCCAGCCCGGCCCAGCCATACTGCTGGACCAGGTGCTTGACGATGGTTTCCAGTGTAATTCCGTGCAAGGGGTTGTTCGGTTGAGAGGCCGTCATTACATGCAGCTTACCCGGACACAATGAATGAGTATGGAATTTCCAAAGAGACAGCCCTTTCCCAGACCCGTTTTCGAATCTGGGAAAGGGTGGGTCGAAGCCGGAGCGGATTAACCGGTGGAGAATGGATTCTTCTTCTGGAGCTTTTCCTGCTTCAGTTTGCGTTTTTCCTTCAGGTTATGCTTGGGCTTCTTCTTTTGTTCCTTGTTTCCTTTGTCTTTACTTCCGCTGTTGGCCATGGGGTTCTCCTTGGTTGGGTTGGACGAAATCGGTACTCTACTCTACTGCGGATTTTACCCCTCATCCCGTACATGATTCAATGTCTTTTTCTCAGAGTTATCCGGCTGCGACCCCCTGGGACCGGAAGCCAGGACGCGCTCAAAAAGGGCCAGGTACCCGGTGTCTGCGAGGCGGAGCTGGCTGGACTCGTCCAGGGAGAACCATCCAATGGCGCTGTGCTCCTCGGACTGCAGGTTGGCCGGCGTCCCGGTCCACGCTGTGACGTGATAGAAATGCAGGATCAACGGGTCGTGGTGTGCCTGGGGAGATAGCTGTATCGTCTCCAGAAAGGTCCATTGAGCCGGCGTGATCCCCAGTTCCTCCTGCAGCTCCCGGATCATCGTCTGCTCGTGCTGCTCGCCGGGTTCCACGTGCCCGCCAAAAACATCCCAGACACCCGGGTAGAATTCGCGGGTCGCAGATCGCAGACCCAGCAGGATCTTCTGCGAGCGGACAATAAGTGCACAGGTCACTTCATGGATCATCGCCGAAAAACTCGTGCGAATCAGGTTTACGGAGTCCGGCTGATGTATGCCAGGTCGAGCGACAGCCTGTCCAGGGAGCCTCCACGTTCGGTGCGATTCTGGACGGTCTTGAAGCCTCGCTGCAGATACAGGTCCGGGTCCTGAGCGGTGTCCAGCACGACTTTCCGGCAGCCTTCGAGGTGGGCCGTTTCGACCAGCTTCTCCAGCAGGACCAGGCGATAGCCTCTCCCCTGGAATTTCTTCTTGACCGCCAGGGCCGTGATAAAGAAGATCCTGCCATCCGGCTGGTGGGTCGCCATCGGGGTCAGGCCCGGCTGTGGGTCGTGCTCTTCCAGCCACTTTTCCGAATGGCCATAGCCTGCGATCTCATTGTCGGCAACCAGGATGATAAAACCGTTCGGAAAGACCGTCAGCCTCTGCTGGAGCGATTCCGGCGCGGCCGCGGCCTGCGAGGCAGCGCCGGCCTCCGCCTCGATCTCCCGGACGGCCGGAAGATCCTGCTCCCTGGCATTTCGAACCAGTACTTTGTTGTTATCGCTCATGCGCGAATTCCTCTCGTCAAAATAAAGATGGGTGTGCCTAGACTGTCGACCTGCGCGGCAGGGTGAGCCGCCGCTTGACTTTACCACGGTATTTATTCGGGAAAGAGATCCTCCTCATCGACAGGGCGGGGAGGCTCGCCGTTCATCGGGTGGACCCAGATGCCGCGCTCATGCATCTGCGCCGCCACCTGGTACGGCTCAGGCAGCGACTCGTACTTCTGCCCGTTCATGAACTCGAGGATCAGGGGATGAGGCGGCTTCTCGGTCTTGAAGCTCTTCTGGACACGGACCAGGAAATACTTGGCGCTTTCCCTGGAGATCCCGAACTGCACGGCAATGATTTCGAAGGGTTTGGTTTTTCGCATGATGGGTTCCTGGCTGGAATTGTAGCACCCTCTTGCAGGGGCAGCGTACGGACCGCGTAGCATCCCTTCTTAGGCGTTGCGCAGGGTGTCTTTGGAAGATTCGGGCGGGCTTTGGCGGGTTTTATTCGCGAGCAGCGCAGACCGCATCTTGTTCTCTTCTTCCATCGCCTGCAGCTCCTCTTCCAGGCGGGCGATCGTCTCTTCCCTGTGGGTTTTGATCTGCTGCTCGAGTGCTTCGATCCCTTTCATCGCCCGGTCGATCCGCCAGAGCTGAATCTTGTCGAGCAGCCACTGCTGCCAGGCCGGCCGTGGAGCGGACTGCATCTTTGTCAGTTCTCGGAAGCGGGCGATCCGGGCCTGTTTCTTCGCTTCGAGCTGCTTCAGCACCACCCGTCCCCTTTCCAATTGCAGCTCGGAGGCCGTGAACCTGCGCCCCAGCTCCGGGCCTTCCAGCTCCCTGTATTTCGGGTTGAGGGCGATCTCGTTCAGGAAGGCAGATGGCTTCGTGGAGGCAAAGGTGATCAGCAGATCGTCCTTTGCCCGGGTCGCGCCCACGTAGGCCACCCGCCGTTCCTCTTCGATGTAGGCCGTCTGACCCAGGTCCGTGCCTGACTGGCTGAGGTTGAAGTAGATCACGTTGCGAAATTCCTTGCCCTTGGACCTGTGGATCGTGCTCAGAAAGACGCGGTTGTCGCCTGGCTCTTCCCGTTCGGGCTTGCCCTC
>DATHTL010000171.1:0-18997 GCA_035463255.1 Anaerolineales bacterium
CTCGTAGTTAAAGAGAGACCTGTAAATTCTTCAAGCACATAGTACATTGACAAGGCTGATTACAGGTCGTATACTTTTTCTGTTCGATGGGGAGTAGCTGTGGCGCTTCGTGAACGTTGCTGCGCCATTGGATAGTCGTCATGACAGAGCCTAGCGCGCAGCCTGGCTCTCGGCTACCAGACTTCAGCGAGACCACCGCAACGATCTGTTGTTGGTGGTCTTTGTGTTTGTTGAAAGACGCCAGCCCAACATGACTTTGGAAAGGAGTCATCAAAACAATGCTGGAAGTCAATTCATATCGAAACACAGTTCGGCCCGAACCCGGACTAAAGGGAGAATTCAACGGGCGTCTGGTCGATCTGCGCCAGGTGGTCAAGACTTATCAAAGTTCGGCCGGCAGGTTCACCGCGCTCAAAGGCGTGGATCTGCAGGTGGAATCGGGCGCGTTCGTCTCGATCATTGGCAAGTCTGGGAGCGGCAAATCGACGCTGATCAATGTCATCACCGGCATCGACCGGCCCACCTCCGGCGAAGTGAGTATCGACGGGATCCCCATTCACACGCTGAACGAGGAGCAGATCGCGATCTGGCGCGGGCGCTCGATCGGCGTGATCTTCCAATTCTTTCAACTCCTGCCCACTCTCACGGCTGTTGAAAACATTTTACTCGCCATGGATTACGGCGGACAATATCCCGCCCCTGAACGACCGGAGCGCGCTCTGCACCTGCTCGAATTAGTGGGCATGGCAGACCACGCGCATCGCCTGCCAAATTCGCTCTCGGGCGGGCAGCAGCAATGTGTTGCCATTGCCCGCGCGCTGGCCAATGATCCGGTTCTTCTCACTGCGGATGAGCCAACCGGCAACCTGGATTCAAAGTCCGCCGAAATGGTTTTCCATCTCTTTGAGAATCTGGCGCAGGCCGGAAAAACAATTCTCATGGTCACCCATGACAACGAGCTGGCCACGCGCGCCCAACGCACGATCCGGCTGGCCGACGGACAGATCGTCGATGAGTTCACCAACCGCTAGCAAATTTCCGGAGTCGAAAATGGTTGAACAAAGCATTCCTGCAAACACAATTGAGACACAACCGCTGATTGATCTGCGGAATGTGGCCAAGACTTATGACAGCCTGGCCGGTACAGTACATGCGCTGCAGGGAATTGATCTACAAATCTTCCCCGGAGAGTTCCTGGTCGTGACCGGAAAGTCGGGGAGTGGAAAGACTACTTTCGTGAACATGGTCACCGGATTGGATCGCTCCACCTCCGGGGAGATCTGGGTGGCCGGGGAGCCCCTGCACCGCTTTAGCACCGAAAAAGCTGCCAAGCTGCGCGGCAAAACCATGGGCGTGGTCTTCCAGTCGTTCGAACTATTACCCACGCTGACGGTGCTCCAAAATGTGATGCTGCCGATGGACTTTGCGCGCCGATATTCGCTGCGGGAAGCGCGTCAGCGCGCCATGCAGCTGCTGGAACAAGTCGAAATCGCCGATCACGCTAAGAAGTATCCGACGGCCCTTTCGGGAGGGCAGCAGCAGCGCTTAGCGATCGCGCGCGCCATGGCCAATGACCCGGCCATCCTGGTGGCCGATGAGCCCACCGGCAGCCTGGACTCGGGCACCGCGACAGCCGTGATTGATCTATTTGTGAATCTCGTCCGGCAGGGCCGGACCATCCTGCTGGTCACACATGATAAGGATGTGGCGAAGCGAGGCTCGCGCGTCATCACGCTGGCCGATGGAGAGATTGTTGGTACTGGAACAAGGGAGAGCACACATGCTTAGGCCGCGCTGGTACAAAGTCATCCATGACTTATTTGGCAACAAGACGCGCACATTATTGATCGTGTTGTCGATGGCTGTGGGTCTGTTTGCTATCGGCATTATCCTTAGCGCCCGCTCGATTCTGTCCGCAGGCCTGGCGCGCAGCTTCGCAGCGATTAGTCCATCGAGCGGCACGGTGCGAACCATCGAGCCTTTCGATGAAGACTTTCTGGAGTCTGTGCGCTCCATGCCTGAGGTACAGGAAGCGGATGCGCGCCGCAATATCTCTGCTCGCGTGGAAGTGGCTCCGGGCGAATGGCAGAACATTACCCTGTTTGTGATCGCGGACTACAACGATATCCGGGTGAATAAAGTCAGCTCGCAGAGTGGAGCCTGGCCCCCGCCTGAGCGTGAGATTTTGATCGAGCGCGCCGCGCTGCCGGTGATCAAGGCGCAGGTCGGTGACATCCTTCACATCAAGCTGCCCAACGACACACAGCGCGAAATGCATATCGCCGGACTGGCGTACGATCCCGCGCAGCTGCCTGCGCAGATCGATAGTACTCCCTATGGGTACATCTCGTTCGATACCCTCGAATGGCTCGGAGAAGAGTATGGGTTCAATGAGCTCTATGTGATCGCCACCAGCCCGGAAGATAAAGAGTGGGCACAGCAAGTGGTGAACCAGGTGAAAGACAAAGCCGAAAAATCGGGATACACGATTCCCCTGAGCATGACCGCCGAGCCCGGGCAGCTCCCCATGGACGATGTCCTGCAAGGGATTCTATTGCTCATGGGCTCTCTTGGCGTGATGTCACTCTTTCTAAGTGTCTTTCTGGTCGTCAACACGGTGTCCGCGTTGTTGGCGCAGCAGAAACGCCAGATCGCGGTGATGAAGGCCATTGGCGGCGGCAGCCTGCAGATTTTAGGCATGTATTTGGTGATGGTGATTTCCTACGGGATTCTGGCGTTGCTGATCGCAATACCGCTTGGCACGTTTGGCGCACGCGCGCTCAGCCAGATGCTGGCAACCATGTTCAACTTTAACCTGCCATCCATGCAAATCCCGCCGGAGACAATGCTAGCCCAAATTGTGATTGGCCTGGTGTTGCCGGTGCTGGCTTCGCTCGTTCCCTTTCTTTCCAGCCTGCGGGTCAGCGCGGCAGAAGCAATGAGCGCCTATACACTGGCCAAAGGACGCTTTGGAAAGAATTGGATCGATCACCTGCTCTCTGGTCCAAACATGTGGTTCACGCGCAAATTTTCCATTCGTCCCATCTTGCTCTCCATCCGAAACACGTTTCGCAGCAAGGGACGCCTGGCGCTGACACTGATTACACTGACCCTGGCATCGGCCACCTTCATCAGCGTCTTCAATGTGCGTTCGTCTCTGTCCAGCACCGTCGACGATATGATCAAGTGGTTCAACTTCGATGTGATGCTGACCTTCGACCGGGCCTACCGTGCCGACAGAGTCCAGCATGAGGCATTGAACGTGCCCGGGATCACACAGACCGATATCTGGCTGCAGCTGCCTGTGCGCCGGGTGCGCCCGGATGGCAGCGAAAGCGGCATGATGTACATGTTCGCACCCCATGTCCATGAGGACAGCCTGGTCCGCTCGCCTGCTCTGTCTGAAGGTCGCTGGCTTACGCCAGAAGATGATAATGCCGTGGTAGTGCCTTCCGGTCTCTTCCAAGACGAACCAGACCTCGGCCTTGGCAGGGAGATTGTCCTGAAAGTTTATGGCAAGGAACAGCCCTTCAAGATCGTGGGATCTTATGTGGGCAGTAACTTCGCAGCCGTCATTTACGCAAATTATGATTACCTGGCCAAAGTCTCCAACCGTGTGGGAGATGCAGACGCGCTGCTGGTGAGGACACAGGCGCACGATGCCACCTCTGTAGAGGCGGAGAGCAAGGCCCTGGAAGAACATTTTGAGCACATAGGCTTGCGGGTCAGTACGGTTACCACGTTGACCCGAGAACGGGCTGATGCGGAAGCCATCTTCGACGCGATCGTCGCCCTGCTGCTGGTGATGGCGATCCTGCTGGCGCTGGTAGGCGGGTTAGGCTTGATGGGCACGATGAGCATCAACGTGTTGGAGCGCACGCGTGAGATCGGTGTGCTGCGCGCCATCGGTGCACCCAATCGAGGCGTGGCGCAAGTCTTTATCCTGGAGGGAATCACCATCGGGCTGTTGAGTTGGCTCATGGGCTCTCTGTTGGCCATTCCCATCACTCAGGGATTGAATGCGGCACTGGGGAGCGCGACGATGGGCACCCCGTTGACATATTCTTACTCGATGCCCGGGTTATGGTTGTGGCTCGTCGTTGTTCTACTCTTGAGTGCGCTTGCCAGTTTTATCCCGGCCCGCAATGCTTCGCGGTTGACGGTGCGTGAAGTGCTGGCGTATGAGTAAATAAGAAAAATAAAACTAGATCTTACCTAACGTTGAAACGTTTGAACTCAGGGCAGGCTGTTCAAACGTTTTAACGCTATATGCTTCTTCTCACCCCAAATAGATCGAACTCCCCCATAGGTTGCTCCCACTCTACTTTCGACTCATCCACACGTGAGTTGCGTGGGCCTGTTTTCATTGCCTCGATCAACCGCTCTACGTTGGCGCGCTCGCCCTCTGCAATTGCTTCCACGGTGTCATAACCGACATTCCGCACCCAGCCTGTCAACCCGCCGATTTTGCGCGCGCTGTACTCCACATGGGCACGAAAGCCAACGCCCTGGACGCGTCCCTTCACCCAGATGTGAGCGCGCACGCTCTGGTCTTTATTTTCTGACATAGGTTTCTGGTCCATTCGGGTTTCCCTTTTTTCGCAGGCTGATCCCCATACCGATCAGGGGAATGATCAACACCAAACACAATAACACCAGATAGGTAGAAATGTTTTGGATGGCAGGAAGCAAAGCGTTCTGTCCCAACGCAGAGGAAAGCCAGGTGTCTTCCAGGTTCGAAAGCGGCATACCAAAGACGCGCTCGGTGCCGCGCTCACAGTCGAGGCCACCAGCATAGGATGCCGCGAGATTCAGTAAGCCGGCCAAGCCGTATGTTTCCTGCAGATAGCCGGTAAACGAGCGGGCTTCGGCGTAGGCCAGGAATGCTGATTTCGCGTCGGCGGGGAAAGAACCGCACAATTCCTGTAGCGGGATCAGACGATCTGCTGCGACCGCGTCCGCAAGCACGCGCTCATAATCAGGATTCGGATAGACCTCGATTAGCGTCGCCAGCCCTTCGCGCAGCCAGGCCGGAATATTATGATATCCCGCGCCGACGCGGCGATAGAGCATCACATGCATGAGCTCATGCGGGATGCGCTGCTCCATGGCGATGCCCTGCTCAGCACCCGGCTCGATGGCGATCATAACCACGCCCAGAGCAGGGTCCGCGTGGCCCGCGGCCCAATTCTCCCCGCTGCGTGTCAGTGTGGCGCGCAGATCCTCAGTGTTTGCGTAAATAAAAAACTCCACAGGTTGGCTGAGGTCGGCAGGCATCACCCTGTCGATCGATTCGAGACCGGCCTGAGCAGCATCCAGTGCGGCCTGCCCGAAGCTGGCGTCCCTCTCATACCAGTTGACTCGCAGCGCGTCCGACTCCAGCGTCTGCCATTCGAAACGGTCATCTTCATAACGGATGAAAAACGATTCGCTTTGTGCCGTGTTCCCGTCAGGAAACGTAAACTGATAATTCCACTTCACGTTCGTGAACGGGCGCAGCAGGTTTTGCTGCGTATCAAAATGGAATTCTGTGCTTCCATCGGCCTGCACGGTGACCGGCTCTAGAAGCGTAAGGCCCTGCGGTTCTTCCGAGATCATGATCGAGACCATTTGAATCGAGGTGGAGGACTTGATCGTGGCGAAAAACGTGATCTGCTTTCCAAAGTCAACGGAGGCGCTGACGTTCTCCAGCTCGATGCCAGACTGGGCTCGAGCCTGGGATATGTTAAATAAAGTGGAAAGTGCCAGTGCGAGAAGAGTAAGAAGTGAGAAATGAGACGTGGGGTTCATTAGCGCCCGAGAAAGACGAGCAGTGGCGTGAGTGTGAGAGGGCTCAATAAGGTGCTGATGAAGACAACCGCGGTCACGAGTCTGGCATCCAGGTTGTATTCGGTGGCCAGGACGGTTGCACTCACCATGCTGGGCATCGAGGCCTGCGTGACACTCGCCTGAAGGGGAAAGCCCTGCAGCCCAAAGAGCGCTGCAAACAATAACGCGGCCAGAGGCGCGATCATCAGCCGGAGTCCCACACTGATCTGCATGGCGCGTTGATTACCCGAGAGTTCCACATGCGTGAGCTGTACACCCAGCAGCACAAGCATTAGAGGGATTGTCCCATCTGCGGCCAGCTCCACGGCACGCGCAATTGGGATAGGAATCTTGACATTCCATATGTTGATTAGAACGGCCAGCACCACGGCGTACATCGTCGGGATGCGAAAAAGTCCCAGGGTCGCTTCTTTGAGGCTCATGTGTCCGAGCGAAGCCAGGAACACACCAAGCGTGTAGAACAATAAAGTTGTAGTGATGAAGTAGATGCTCGCATAGGACAAGGCATCTTCTCCAAACGCAAAGGAGACGAGCGGCAAGCCATAATTGCCCGTGTTGGCAAACATCGTGGTGATCAAAATCGCAACCAACGCCGGCCGTTCCAGGCGGAAGAGATAGCCCAGCAAAAAGGTAAGTAGCCCAATCGTCAGGATGAAAGACAACGCAAAGGCGATTACGACCGCGGCTTCAGTGATCTTGAGCTGGTTTTCTATGAGGATGTTGAAGATCAGCACGGGACTGAACACGTAGAAAACAACTCGTCCCAGGCTGCGTGGATCGATATCAAGGAGCTTGCCGAGCGCAAAGCCTGCTCCACTGAGAAGAATAATGGGGAAAATATTATTGGCGAATGTATTCGCGAGGACGGAAAAGGACATGTATGATCGACCCAATGAAAAAGTCACGGAGATTATAACGTCTCCGTGACTCTGAACGAGTTTTCTACAGTCCGTGTTTCTTGATTTTCATGCCACCGTCCTACAGGGACTGCCACTTCGCGGCGTTCACAACAGTCGGCGGCTAGAGCCTTATTAGCAAGACACTTGGTCTACTCGTCGTCCTCATCAATTTCAGCAAGCTCGTCATCCGGGTCGACGGCCAGCAAATCGAAACGATCAAGGTCTTCGGTGAAGGCCAGGTTATCGAGCGCTTCTTCCATGAATGCGATCTGTTCATCGTCTTCGAGCTGGTCAAGCAGGTTTTCAAGATAAGTGCGCACATCCTCGCCGCCGATCTGTGAGAGCGACCAGATGATCGCGCTCAGGATGACGGGGTCCTCTTCCTCGCCCAGCATTTTGAGCAATATAGGACGCGCAGATGGAAGCGAAAGCTCACCGGCAGCCTGTACGGCGGCCTTGCGGATGCGATCGTCTACATGGATGAGCGAGCGCGTCACCTGATCATCCCAGCGCTCATCTGCGGAGCGTCCCATGGCGACAAGCGCACTCGTCTGCCAGTTGGGGTCCTGCCGGCGGAACGACGATTCGATCAGGGTGGCAACCTCGGGGCGGGAAGAATAGCCGAGCGATTCAAGGGCGGCGCGCCGCACGCGAACATCGTCTTCGCTGGCCGTGGAAGCCAGTAGAGCATCTTCGACCTGCTCATAGATACTCGCGGGAATCTCTTCCAGCTCACCCTTATCCACAAAGAGGTTCAGGGCGTTAGCCGCTTCGATGCGCACGTTGACATCCGGGTCGTTCTTGAGCATATCCAGATAGGAAGGGACGATCTTCGGATCCTCGTATTCGTCCAACAGGCGGATGGCTCGCACCCGCACATCGGCTTCGGGGTCTGTGAGCAGAGCCCGGGCCAAATCGTCGAAGGAGACGAGGGTGTCGGTCTCCGCCAGAGCATCGAGCTCCTCGAGCAGGGTCAGTTTCCGGCCGGGCTTGACCTGCGGCCATACGTCCAAAAGAGTCTTAAGCTCCAGTGCGCCAATATCCGAGAATTCCTGCAAATATCGACGCGGAAATTCCTTGCGCTCAGAAAGCAGAGCGTCTAATACGCTTTGAAAAGAAGTGGAAGTGGTGTTCATCATTTACGGGACCGTTACATTGATGGGATTAATAAAATCCATCACGTTGATATAGATCATAAGCAAGAGCAGGAAGGCCATGCCCATGGCGTGCACGACGTTCTCAAGCTGCGGCGAAACCCGACGGCGGAAGAGGAGCTCGGGCAGCACAAACAGGATGCGCCCGCCATCGAGAGCCGGGAAGGGGAACAGATTGAAGAGACCCAGGCTGATGGAGAGCGAGGCGATCAATTCAAGAGTCCGCACGGGCTGGTCGATCGGATCCGTGGAGGAGGTGGGCGCCGCGGCACTGGCTTCCACATCGCGGCTCACGGTCTGCTGGAGGATATCGTAAATGCCTTTGAGACCCACCAGGCGGCTCTGTTCGGAATCGAGCGTACCGCGGATCATCTGTGCAGGCAGCGCGATCAGCGCCCGAATATGGAAATACGTGTACTGCGCCCCCAGGCGCAACGTTTCAACGGGCGAACTTGGCGCTGTAAACGGAACGCCGAGACCAACGCCGATCATGATGCGCTCGGAGCCATCCTCAAGACGCGTCAGGCGCGGGGTCGCGGTGAGCTCAACCTGCTCGCCTCTGCGGTCTACAACAAAGTTCACAGGCTCTGACTCATTCGCGTCCACGATCACACGTAGCTCATCAAAGGTGCGGATCGGCTGACCGTTGCCGCTGACAAAAACATCACCCGCCTGAAAGCCAGCCTGGGCCGCCGGACTATCTGCCGTCACAGAGGAAACCGACACGCGGGTCGCATCCGGGACGCCCACGCGGCTGAAAATAATGCTGTAGATCAACACAGCCGTGAGCAGGTTCATTGCCGGACCGGCAACCAGCACCGCCAGTCGCTTCCACGGGCTGGCAGCGGCTAACCCACCGGGGACGTTCGGATCGTTCTCGCCCTTCGGGCGGACAAAGCCACCCAGCGGGAGCCAGTTGAGCGTGAAGCGTGTCCCCGGATGCACTTCCGTGACGACGTCATAGAGCTCTCTATCGCCCCTCGTTTTGCCGACTTTAATGTCTCCGCGGGAGAGTGTCTGCTCTGGCCGTACGACTTCAAGGGAACGCATCACGAGACGGTCCTCGACTCGATCCGCCGTGATCTTTACTTGCTTATCGATGAGTTCATTCCAATGTACGGGTAAGTTGAAATTATAAGGAATTTCTACTCTTCCACCATCGTCCAGAAGCAAATGCCCCTTATTCGTCCAAAGGGTCAGGGCTCCGGGCGTTGGCAAACCAATCCCAAACTCTTCTACTTCGATCTTAGACCACCGCGCAACAATATAGTGACCGAATTCATGAATCAAAACCATGCCACCAAAGGCAAGGATGAATACTATCCAGGTTAAAATTGTTTCATTCATACTTCTCTACTACCTCATAATGTAACGAGCATTGCGGCCCCGCTCTATACAGGCAATTTGACCGTGCTCCCTCTGCGAGGACTTACCTGCGTCCGGTGCAGGTGTCGCAACGCGAGATTATATCCTTTTTTAAATAGACGGCACGTAAAGTAAGATTTTTCTAATATCATTCATACAGACAATGTATCTTTGAGTCTAACAATGCTGAAGGCATTTACAATCCATCTCCTATCCCACCTCTCGAGGATTAGATCAAACATGACAGATTCATGCATTTTTTGCAAAATCGTTTCGACTTCGCTCAACGCAGACGGTCCACAGGAAGCGAAAGCAACAATTGTTTACCGCGATGAACAGGTCACTGCCTTTCGGGATATCCATCCGGTCGCGCCCACGCATATCCTGATCGTGCCGAACAAGCACATTGAATCGGTCGGTGCGCTCGAGCCGGAGGATGAGCCGCTCATGGGACATCTGTTCACCGTTGCGCGCAAACTTGCTGAACAAGAAGGGATTGCCAGGGGCGGCTACCGGCTGATCACCAACACCGGCGCCAACGGCGGGCAAACCGTGTTTCATTTACATGTGCATTTGATCGGGGGACAGAGGATGCGGTATCCGATGGGATGAAAGAGTAAAAAAGGGAAAAGCAATGAGTGAGCCCTCTTTACCTTTTCCCTTCTCGCTTTTCACCTGCCTTACTCTCTCTTCATCAACGGACTTCCCTTGAGCTTGCTCTTGGGCTGGCTGGAGCGGTAGGCGTAATAGCCTAGCCCTGCTCCACCGAGCAATAAGAGAAATCCAAAAATTCCCAGGAAGGAGGAACGGTTGGCTTCCTGTGGCTCTGTGGTCTCGCTAGCCGTGATCGTCTTGGACTGCGCGCCGAAACTGATATTGGCACGGTCGCCAGCTTTGACGGTCAATGTATAGCTCAACAACATGGTGGGATTGTATTCGTCCGGCACAGCCATACTGACGTTGTATTCCCCACCGGGGACATCCACAAAACAGGCACGGACGGGCTCCAGCGTATCGGGGTCCACCGCGGAGGAGGTGTCCTGCGTCTGAGAATAAGAACCATTGAGGTTCGTGAGACTGACCGCGCCGCCCGCGATGCCAAACTCGGTCTCCTGGCGCACGGCGTCGCCATTCATGTCCTCGAATAGAAGCACACAGACTTCCGTGGTCCCGCTGACCGGCGTCGCGGTGACGGTGGGAGAGGGGAGCGTGGGCGCCGGACCGGCTGTCGGCTCGTTGAGCGAGGCAAGCCCCACGACGAGCTGCTGCCCTACTGTGAGTGTGCAGTTTTCATCCAGGCGAGTGTTGAACTGCCGCAATTGCTGGACGGTGATGCCGTGAAGCAAGGCTACCTGTCCACAATTATCCCCTTCGGCCACAATGTACGTGATACGTCCATCCGGCCCCGGCGTGGCGGTGACGAATCCCTGCGCCCGGGGCGCGGCGCTGGCTCCGTTGAATGGGAGGGCGATGCCCAGAAATAAAAGGATAAGAGTGATCGAGCAAAGGAAAACGGACAGCTTAACGTTCATGGGCAAAAATTATATCAAGAATGACACCGGCGCTTCGATTGCATAGCACTCCGCGGGCGATTACCTTCCATACCTCTTCCTGATCTCGGGCAGGAAATAATGATCAAAGAATGCATCTACGTCATAGTCGGGCCGCCAGCCCCAGTCGCTGCGCGCTAACGCGTCGTTCACATCCTCCGGCCACGAGTCGACGATTCCCTGGCGGCGCGGGTTTGGCTCGAATGTGATCTGCGCGCCGGGGAATGCATCCACGGCGCGATCGCGGAATTCGCCGGCCGTCAAGGCAAAGGCCGCGATGTTGTAGACCTGGTTGTTCAGTTTTTCGCGCGGCACATCCAGCAGCATCAGCAGCGACTTGATCGCATCGGGCATGGCCATGAACGAGATCTTGGTATCCTCGCGCACGAAACAGGAATACGGCTTGCCCTGTGCCGCAGCATGCAGCATCTCGGGACCGTAGTCGCTGGTCCCGCCGCTGGGAAGCGTAAAGGCGGAGATCAGGCCCGGGAAGCGAATGGCGCGAAAGTCGAGCATGTGCGGCGGACGGTCATCCAGATGTTTCTGGCCATAATATTTGCTGTAGTAAATCCCTAACTTTTCGCAATATAGCTTGTTGCAACCATACATGGTGTGAGGCAGGTTGTATTCATCCTCCTTCACACATGCGGCCGCTCGTTTTGCCTCCAGACTCGGCATGCCATAGGCGGCAATTGAACTGGGGAACATGAACTTGACCGATTTATGATACTTCTCGGAGCGATAGGCCGCCAGCATCAAGAGCTGCATCGTCCCTTCTACATTGATGCGGTGTGCATCCTCGCTCGACACTTCCGCTTTAGAAGAGAGGGAAGCGGCCAGGTGAAAAATAATATCGAAATCGTAATCGTAGAAGGTCTTGATCTTATACACCAGGTCCCCCTGTGCGTGCTCGGCAGAGATCGCCTTGATGGTGTCAGGCAGTGGAGAGAGATCTGCTGTTACGATGCGATAGCCGCCCCGCTCCGCCAGCCCTTGCACAAGAGCCTGGCCGATCTCACCACATGCCCCTGTCACGAGCACAAGCTTTTCGGTCATAGAGTCTCCCGGGTTGCTACAAGTGCTGCGTTGCTCTGTGAGCGATCCTTCTGATTTTCCCTTCATCAGGTACAATCAAGACCCGAATTTGCTGCCTGTAGCGTTAGAATGAATGTTTGCCAAGTAATTGTACAACAGCTTGCAAATATTTCTTCACGAAGATTGTCATTATTCTTTTATGAGACCATTTCGTATTTTGTTCCTTACACTGGGATTTATTCTCCTGGCTGCTTGCCTGCCGCTGGCATCGACGCTGCCTACGGAGACGCCCGCGCCAACCGATACACTGGCTCCGACCGAGACAATCGTCTGGTTTCCTCCCTCCTCGACGCCTACGCGGCTGATCGTTCCCACCCACACCGCGACCGCTGAGATGAGTCCCGGCCTGGGGCAACCCATGCTCGAGGACGATTTCTCCGATGACGAGGTCTGGGATACGGCCGTATCGGATAATGGCAGTGCGGCCATCAACCGCGGACGTTTGACCTTGACCGTGCAGCCGGGCTATTATCTCTCGAGCATGCGCCGGGAGCTACCGCTGACTGACTTCTATGCGGAAATTACAGCCCGTCCCAGCCTATGCCGTGGGGAAGATAACTATGGGATCATTGTCCGCGGGGTGGGCGGCTTTTTTTATCGCTTCCTGTTGGGCTGCAACGGACAGGTCTGGGCGGAGCGGATCAGCGGCGGGACAAAGCTAACGATTCAAGAACCTGTGCCCAGCGGAGATGCGCCCGGCGCGCCCGGTGAGGTGCGCATTGGCATGTGGGCCGTGGGCAATGAGATGAGGCTGTTCCTCAATGAGCGTTATCAATTCACCGTCATTGAAGGGACGTTCCCCACAGGCGCGTTCGGCGTCTTTGTTCGCTCGTCAGGCGAGACACCCGCGACGGTTACTTTTTCGGATCTGGCGGTCTATGAGGTGGATTACACTCTCCCAACAAAAACACCGATCCCAACGCCTTAACGATTTACGAATTTGGACTTTCGATTTACGATTGGCAGATGTCGCCTAATAAACTCAACGATCTCGATCCGAAGCGCTGGCTGAAATTCCAGAAATCATGGTTTATGCACAACCCGCCCAAGCGCAAGAAGGGCGTGCTGGTGCACCCAGCTAAATTCCCCGAGACGCTCGCGCAGGAGTTCATTGAGTTCTTCACGAAAAAAGGCGGAACGGTTCTCGACCCCATGGCGGGAACAGGCTCCACGCTCATCGCAGCCTTACACGCGGGCCGCCATTCCTATGGCATAGAATTGAACCCAAAGTACGCCGAGATCGCAAAACAGATTATCCAGGAAGAACGCGAAGCACTCGGGGACTCAGTCTCCCATCTCCAATCTCTCCTCATCAATGGCGACGCCGCCCAAATTGCTACTTACGAATTACCAGCAATCGATTATGTGCTCACCTCCCCTCCGTATTGGGACATGCTCCACGCCAAAGGTGCGCAGACTCAGAAGAAGCGCCGCGCCTCGGCAGATCTGGATGTCCATTATTCGGATGACCCGAACGACCTGGGGAACATTCGTGATTATGAGGAGTTTTTAGGAAAGCTTGTGGCTATTTACGAGGGGCTGAAACCATTGTTATGTGAGAAAGCCTATCTCACCATCATCGTGAAGAATGTGAAAAAAGGTGGAAAGATCTACCCGCTGGCATGGGATATCGGGCGTGAGCTTGGTAAGACGTACACTCTAAAAGATGAAAAGATCTGGGTGCAGGATAACCAACGCCTCGCGCCATTTGGATTAGGGTCCGCGTGGGTAAGCAATACCTTCCACCATTATTGTTTGCAGTTCAGGAATGAGTAGACCGATATAGGAATAGATTATGGATCAAAAACCTCAAGTGGGAACAGCAATTATTATCACCAGAGATGACAAAGTACTCTTAATGAAGCGTAAGGGGCCGCATGGACCAGGAACCTGGTCACCGCCGGGTGGGCATTTGGATTTCGGGGAGACGCTCGAAGGGTGTGCGGCCCGTGAGGCAAAAGAAGAAGTGGGGGTGGATATATTTGATATCCAGTTTCGAGCCGTGACCAATGATATCTTCCAGGCGGATAACAAACATTACATCACGATCTGGCTGGAAGGAAAACCGGTGGGTGAGCCCACCATTGTCTCTGAACAGGAAGTGGAAGAGATCGGCTGGTTCGCCTGGGATGCTCTACCCGAGCCGCTCTTCCTGCCTCTGGCAAATTTTGTCAGGAGAGAGAATTATTTGCCCGGGTAACCTTTCCTCTTGATAAAGCAATCCTTGCGAAGGTTGGATGGCGGTGAGTTTACGTCTAGCATTGAAAGTCTTCGCAAGGATAAATAAGAGAAACCCTTGAGGGCCTAACATACGCCCTTGTCGATCATGCTGAAGATTTCCGATTTGCTCCACCTGCCATACACTCCAGACCTCACGCAGGGTGGGATTGCGTATGCACTCCATTCTTTGCCTCGCACCTATAAGCGCGTGGGGAGTTCGCCGTATGAGCATCTCCGCCGCGTGGTTGCCGGGGTTATGGTCGAGCTGGCGTTCCGGCGCTATCTGGCAGAGCAGGCGATCCCCTTCGAGGTGCGAGGCGCGGCTCCGTTCACGGAACCGGACCGGTACGATGTGGTGCTGGGCGGGCGGCGCTGTGACGTTAAGTCCTTTCTCGTCAACCACCGCGACCAGATCTCGCAGATCAAACATGATCCCTCTGTGATTTTGAGGGCGCCGGCACTGGTCGCTTCAGACCAGCATGCAGGGGGCGGGCATTCTCAACACGATTTGTATCTCTTTGCGTTTCTGGCGGGCCAGGTTGCCGCGTCACAGGCAGAACTGCAGAAAATTATCGATGCAAAGCAGCCTCAGTATATGGTGCACGTGATGCCAGACGCCTGGAAGCGGCCATCGAAGTGGACCCCGCTTGGGAAGCTAGTACTTAAGTCCGATTCGGAGCAAACTCAGATCGTCGAAATCGGCGGGCAGGATGAGGGGCGCGAGATGCGATCCCATGTGGTGGAGCTCCCACCCCAGACACGGGTCGAGATCCAGAGCGAATTCTTTTCCCTGTCATACCTCCACGCCCAGTCCAGCCCTCAGGCGCGGATCGGGATCTACTCGCCGATTCGCAGGGAAACGCACCTGATCGGCGCGCCCGATTGGGGTAATATATGGGTCTACGGCGTCGACATAATCCTAACGGGGTACATTTCATATGAAGAGTTCAGCCGCCAGGCAAGTTTTGTTCAGGCTGGCTCACGGGTGTTTCAATACAATCACACGCAAGTAAAAAATCTGGCTGTACCCGTATCTGATCTAAAACCGCTTGCAGAGCTTTTCGAGCGCGTGCGAGCATGGTCGTCGCAAACGACAGCGTGAATACTTGATAGGAATGAACCGAGGATATGAATATTAAGCGAATTGCATTGGGGGCTCTAACTTTATCTCTACTTGCCTGTAACTTTGTGACCCAGATGGTCTTCCCGCCTACGGCCACGCCCACGGCGACCGTTACACAAACTGCCACCGCGTCCCCTACTCCAACAGCGACTCCTCTGGTCCCGGCGTTGATCCCGCCGGAATGTGCTACCGTCCCGCTTGCCACCATTCCACCTGACCAGGCACTGTATCCCACACCGGACATTGCAGTCTCCGACGTCTCAAAAGAGCAACAGCTGGACATCCTGAACGAGCTGGGACACGTTGTCCAGGATATCTATGTGTATCCTGATTTTAACGGCAGAGATTGGAGTGAGATCCAAGCAAGGTATCGTGCCAAGATCGAGGCGGGTTTGGATACGCAAACCTTTTATGCTGAAATGATCGCCATGATCGAAGAGCTGGGCGACGAACACTCGTTTTACCTCTCCCCGGTAGAGGTGGCAGAAGCAGAGGCGGAGCTGCGCGGCGATGTCGAATTTGTGGGCGTTGGCATCTACGGGCAACCGGACTTCGAGCGTGAGCGCCTGATCGTGATATCAACGTTCCCCGGCTCGCCTGCAGAATACGCGGGGATTCAGCGCCATGACAGCATCCTGTTCGTGGATCGTCAGCCGATCCGGGATGATTTTGGCGATCGCATGCGCGGACCGCAGTGCTCGGCGGTGGTGCTCACGGTGCAATCCCCCGGCGAGGCCCCGCGCGATGTGTTGCTCGTCCGTTACGCCATTCAGGGGAATGTGCCCATCGAGGCGCGGGTCGTCCCCACCACCGATGGCTCAAAGATCGGCTATCTCTTCATCCCCTCATTTTTCGACGAGACCATCCCCGGGCAGATCGAGAACGCTCTGAAGGAATTTGGTCCGCTGGACGGTTTGATCCTGGACCTGCGCATGAACGGCGGCGGCAGCAGCAGCGTGGCCTATCCCATCATGGAATATTTTGTGAACGGCAGGCTGGGAGAATTTGTCAGCCGGCATGACTCAAGACCGCTCGAGCTGCGAGCCAATGAGATCCACAATTCGCAGAGTGTGCCGCTGATCGTGATGGTCAGCGAGGACACCGTCAGCTTCGGAGAGATCGTGGCAGGTGTGCTGCGGGATACGGGACGTGCCAGGATCGTCGGCGAGACAAGCCTGGGCAACGTGGAAGTGCTGCACGGCTATGACTTCGACGATGGCTCGCAGATCTGGATCGCGGCAGAGACGTTCGATTCGGCGTTCTCCGACACGAATTGGGAAGAGACCGGCATTATCCCCGATGTGCAGGCCTTCGCCGAGTGGGATTCCTTCTACTTCGAAACCGATCCATCCATTGCAGCGGCAATCAATCTTTTGGGACATCAATGAAGAATTAAGCCTTGCGAAGGTCCGAGGAAACCTTCGCAAGGCTTCTAAATAAACGCAGTTTCAAATCGAGCTCACAGAACGCGCTGATGATCGCGAAGAATCGATCCTGCGCGGTCAATCTGTCGAACCGCTCTTGCTCAACCGCGATGGATTGGAATTGATGGATGGCTACACGAGGTATACAGTTTTGAAGAGGTACGAGGAGAAAGAAGTTTACGCGTATGTGGGGACATCGCTGTAAACCGTCAGGTTACAAATCTGACCTACCTGTGAATTAATAGAGTCTCATACTCCTCTGGTACACTTTTCCGCATGTCTAGAAGGAACATTTCATTTATCGGCGCTGGCGCTCTCCTGCTGGCGGTTCTACTCGTTCAAATCCCGGCGATCAATAGCCGTCTTGCCTGGCGTTATGAAGTTGCGAAGACCTACGTACGGAACGTGCTCAACCCCGTCGGTGAGGTACCCACCGCGATCCCCAACCCCACCAGTACCACAAGCCCTGCCACCCCGACGGCAGCATTCACAGCCACCGTGCAAATCGCCGAAACAGCTACACCCACAATCCCTGCAACGGCCACGCTGGCGCCGCCTCCACCCCAGGCATTCCTGAGCAGCCCTCCTTACGAAAAGCAACTGCCGAACAACTGCGGTCCTGCGGCTCTCTCCATGATGTTGCACATGTTCGGCTGGAGCGGCGACCAGACGACGATCTCAAATGTGATCAAACCTGTCAACGGCGACCGCAACGTCAACCCGGAAGAGATGGCCTACTGGGTCCATAATTTTGCCGGCTGGCTGCGCATGGAGTACCGCGTCGGAGGCGATATCGAAACGCTCAAACGTCTGATCGCGGCTTCGTATCCCGTGATGATCGAAGGCACCACTTCCCTCAACCCGGACGACACGGGCTGGCCAGATGACGATCTGTGGGCGGCACATTATCTGCTCCTGACCGGTTACGATGACACCACCGAGACCTTCCGCGTACAAGATCCATATCGTGGACCCGATAAACAGATTTCCTACGAGCAGCTGGAAGAGGAATGGAAACCGTTCAACTACGTGTACATCGTAGTTTACCTCCCGGAGCGCGAACCGGAGATCCAGGCTCTGCTCGGCGCAAACTGGGACAGGGATCTGAACCGGCAAAATGCGTTAGCGATGGCCCAGGCCGCCACCGCGGCAGACCCCAACGACGCGTTCGCGTGGTTCAACGTGGGCAGCAACCTTGTGTACTTTGAACAATACGCCGATGCCAATGTGGCGTACGACAAAGCGCGTGAGCTGGGTTTACCTCAACGGATGTTCCGCTACCAGTTCGGTCCGTTCATTGCTAACTTCCAGGCGCTCCGCACGGATGATCTACTGGCTCTCACGGATTACGCCCTGCAGCGGACGGAGATGTCCGAAGAGACCTGGCTCTGGCATGGCTGGGCGTTGTATCGCCAGGGCAACACCGACGGCGCGATCGAGGACTGGCGCAAAGCGTTAAACGTCCGCCCGGGATATGAGGACGCGCTGTACGCGCTGAGCTTTGTCGGCGCATCGCCATAATTAATTATGTCATTGCGAGGGCGGTTGCCCGAAGCAATCTCCTGATTAAGCAAAGAATCAGATTCCTCATGGTTTACCGGTTGATGGGGAGATTGCTTCGCCTCCGGCTCGCACACCTGCCCTGGCAGGCGGTGCCAGGGACGTCATATAATTGCCTTCTATGAAAAATTTCATCGTTGTCCTTATCTTCCTCCTCACCGCCTGCACCGCGACTCAAGTCCCTGTAAGCACGCCCACGTCACTGCCAGTTCCAACGAATACACTTCCTGTTATTCCCACTTCTACAACCGAAAACATTCTTCCCTCACTGACCCCGACCGCCGCAGCCTCACCAACTGCTGAACGTGTCACTGCAAAGGTTTCTGCTATTGATGGCATGCCGCAGGTTTATATCCCGGCGGGCACGTTCCGCATGGGCGGCCTGGACGTGCGCCGCGCCCCGAATGAGATTCCCGAGCACGATGTGACCCTCGACGCGTTCTGGATGGACCAGCTTGAGGTGACAAATGCGATGTACGGCTTATGCGTGAGCGCAGGCGCATGCACACTGCCGCAGAACCTCAAGTCACAGCGGCGGCCTTCCTACTTCTATAACCCTGAATTCAAGGACTACCCCGCCATCTACGTGACGTGGGGACAGGCCAAGACCTACTGCGAATGGGCCGGGCGGCGCCTGCCCACCGAGGCAGAATGGGAACGCGCCGGGCGCGGCGATGACTTCCGCACGTTCCCCTGGGGCGAGGATAAGGCCAGTGGTCTGCTCGCCAACTTCAACATGCTGGTGGGCGACACCTCGCGCGTGGGCACCTACCCGGCG
>DATHTL010000172.1:0-8258 GCA_035463255.1 Anaerolineales bacterium
TGATTGTTGCCAAAGAATTCCTGGCAGGAACGCTAATTTCCATCCATAATCTGCGGGCGCTTATCCGGCTGATGGAGCAGATCCGAGCCTATATTGCAGATGGGATTTTTGAAGAGAATGCTCCCCTGCTGCTCGAACAGTGGAAACACAACGCGAGCAGGGAAATTAGGACCTAGGAGTCTACATGACAGCAATCAGCAGCCAAGAAGAACAATACACCTTATACTCAAGCTGTTATCTAGAAGGTTCTGAACCTTTGAAATATAAATAAATTCAATGTACGATTCACCATAACCTGTTTCCTATTCCCTATTCTCTCATGACCTTTCTCCAATCTTTCCTCCTCGGCATCATTCAGGGTTTGACTGAGTTCATCCCGGTCTCTTCCACTGCCCATTTGCTCATCGGGCAAGCCTTGCTTGGCATCCCCTCCGGGGAACGAATATTTTCATTCAACGTGATTATTCAACTGGGCACAGTCCTGGCCCTGCTCCTTTTCTTCTGGAAAGATCTGGTTTCGATCCTGAAGGCTTTCATCGCGGGAATCCTGCAAAGGAAACCATTTGAAACCTACGACTCTCTCGTTGGTTGGCTGGTGATCGTTGCCACAGTGCCTGCGTTGATCGTCGGTTTTTTGTTGAAGGATGTGATGGAAACATTGTTCAGCAATCCGATCCTGGTTGCGGGTGTTCGCTTGCTGGTATCCGCGACGTTGCTGGGATTGGTGGAGTATTTCGGCAGGCACGAACGCAATCTCGAGTCAGTATCCTGGATGGATGCAATTGTGATCGGTTTTTTCCAGATCCTGGCCATCTTCCCGGGTGCATCTCGCTCCGGCTCCACGATTGCCGGTGGGATCGTGCGCGGGTTTGACCGTCCCTCTGCTGCGCGGATGGCCTTTCTGATGTCCGCGCCAATATTGACTGCCGCCGGTGTGTATGAATCCATAAAAGTCATTCTGATGCCGAATACGACAGAGTTTTTACCGTATCTGATCGTGGGGTTCATCACTGCTGGCGTGGTCGGCTGGCTGTCGATCAGCTGGCTGATGAACTTCCTGCGTAATCATTCCATCTATCTGTTTGCAGGCTATTGCGCTGTAGTCGGTTTGATTTGCATGGCAGCCAGTCTTTTCTAGATCACTATGGATCCGAAATCACTCCTCAAGCTTCTTGTTGAAACGGAATCTCCGTCGCACGATAAAGCTGCCGTGGACCGCGTGAGCTTAATTGTGGCAGAGGAGGCGCGCAACCTAGGCGCGCAGGTTGATATCATTCCTAATAAGGAAACAGGAGATCATGTGCTCGCTCATTTCGGGCGGGGTGAAGCCGAAACGGCTATTAGACCAGTTTTGCTCCTGTGCCACATGGATACGGTCTTCCCGCTTGGCACTATTCATAAATTTCCATACGGTGAAGCTGACGGCAAGATCGTTGGTCCCGGCACGTTGGATATGAAAGCGGGCATTGTCATTGCTCTGGCTGCGATTGAGGGAGCACAAAAGTCAGGCTTGAGTCGCCCCATTACTCTGCTTTGCACTTCTGACGAAGAGATCGGCAGTCACACCTCACGTGAGCATATCGAGCGGCTGGCGAAGGAGTCTGCGCTGGTGCTGGTGCTGGAGGGTGGCCTGGTGGACGGCGCGCTCAAAACTTGGCGCAAAGGCGTTGGTGAGTTCTGGGTGCGAACCAAAGGACGCGCCGCGCACTCGGGCGGTGACCATGCCCAGGGACGCAACGCCATTGAAGAAATGGCGCACCATGTGATCGCCATTCAAAAGCTCACCGATTATTCGAAGCAGACCACGCTCAATGTAGGCGTCATTCAGGGTGGAACGGTCTCCAATGTTGTGCCTGAAGAAGCTCTGATACAGGTGGATGTGCGCGTGATGCAGCCCGGCGAGTGGGAGCGGCTCCAAATGGAAATGAGCAAGCTCAAGCCGGTACTCGATGGCACCTCCATTAATGTTACCGGTGGCCTGAACCGCCCACCGATGCCGTTCGATGAGACGATGAAAGCCACGTTCGAGAAAGCCAGATCCATTGCCGCGCAGGTTGGCATGGATCTGAAGGCAGGCGGCACAGGCGGGGCCTCAGACGGAAACTTCGTCGCACCTCTGGGCGTCCCCGTGCTGGACGGCTTGGGGGCTGTTGGCGATGGCTATCACTCGGACCGTGAATATATCTTTGCAGATAGTATGGAAGAACGCACAAAACTGGTTGCTGCACTTCTAAGAGAATGGTAGTCATTTCGTTGCGAGGGCGTTGCCCGAAGCAATTGCCCTTTCTTACTTCCCTCCTTCTTCTTTTCTCTTTCCTCCTTTTTTCCTGTTCACCCATCCCGCCCACCGCGACGCCTCAAATTGTCACCGTTTATTCAACGTTTGCTGCCGAGCCGTGGTTGTCAGAGTTATATGATTGTGCGCAGGCATCCCCCGTTCTCTCCCGCGTGGACGATGCATCCGCAGCCGATATTGTCTTGCGAATCGGCGAACCGGAGTTCCTTGCTTCGCCTGCCTATCAAATCGATACCGAGGAAATCCTCATCGTTACGCACCGTCAGAGCCCGGTGCAGAATTTGACTCCAGAGGAAGCGCGCGCCTTGTTCGCAGGGCAAGGCGACCCGTCGGTGCAGGTGTGGGTCTACGCGGCAGGGGAGGACATGCAGGAAGTATTCGACCAGGTCGTGATGGCAGGAGGCAGCATGACCCCCTCGGCGCGGATCGCTGTCCACCCTCAACAGATGTCTGATACGCTGGTCAATGAATCCAACACAGTGGGTATTCTTTCCAGGCACTGGAAGGCGGGGGACACTCGTGAGGTCTTTATTGTGGCAACCGTGCCCGTGCTCGCGCTCCCAAACGTAGAGCCACAGGGCGTTGTCAAAGAATTAATTGCCTGTTTGCAGCGATAAGCATTCGACGATCTATTAGCCCGACCATTCACATCGGGCATTTTTTTCCCTTGACAAACTTTAGGTTCAGGAGTAATATGCTGTAAACTAGTTTGTAACGCAAACTAGTTTACAAGGAGACAAAATGCAAAGCAATATATCGAACGTCGAACAGCGTGTCAAGCGCTACTGGTACACCGATGGGCTTGGGGAGCTGATCGGTGGTGGAATGTTTATCTTGCTGGGAGTCTATTTTGCGGCTCAGGAATTCCTGGGGCAAAATTCCATGCTGGGCGGGATCCTGCAAGTTAGCCTGATCCTTGTCATGATCGGAGGCATGGCGATAGGCCGCCGGCTGATCCATACTCTGAAAACCCACCTGACCTACCCACGTACGGGCTATGTAGAATACCACGTTGATGAACATAACGTGCGCTCGAGGCGGATCGTGGTTGCGATCCTGGCCTTTGTGATTTCAGGTTTGACCATGCTCTTTGTGCGCCTTTTCGATTTCTTCGATGCGATCGTGGCCGTCACAGGCGTGGCAGTTGGGTTAATTCTCGTGATATTGCGAGCAAAAGCATCTGGCTTGTCACGGTTCTACGTGTTGGGCGCGGTTTCGATTGTATTGGGCTTGATTCTTTCCGTGAGCAACTTGCCCAATGGGTATAGCCTGGGTTCATTCTACGGTCTGATGGGTCTGTGTTTCATGATCTCAGGCGGCATCGTTTTGCGCCGGTACTTGAAGGAAAATCCCCTTCCCGCAGAGGCTGAACGTGAATAACGAACTGCGTAACGTGACCGAGCTAAACCGTTTGATCCATGAGCCGGCGCGTTTATTGATTGTCACGATCCTGTCTACCGTGGAGAGCGCAGATTTTCTCTTCTTGCAGCGCGAGACAGATCTGACAAAAGGAAATCTCTCTGCTCATCTTTCAAAGCTGGAAGAAGCTGGATATGTGAAGATCGAAAAAACTTTCAAAGGGAAGCTGCCTCTCACGGTTTGTAAATTGACGGCTGCCGGAAAGAAGGCCTTCGTTCAATACCGCCAGCAGTTGCAGGACTTCATTCAAAAAACAGCCTGACCCCTATATAAAATGAGACCGGCTGACTGCCGGTCTCATTTTATGTATTAGAGTCTAATCTGCTCCATGTTGCCGTTTACATAACTCTGGATCGATTCATTCACCCGCAAACGCGGGTCGCTCTCATAGAGTTGGCGCACTGCTGCGAAGTCTGGCACGTCTGCGCAGGTGAGGTCGGCGAGCCGGTCGAGCATAGACAGGTCATCAGGTGGGAGCGCGACATACTCTGTGAAGATCATTCCCCAGCAATCCCAGGGGAGAAGCTCCACTTTATTGAGCGCAGCTACATCCCGGATGAAGTCTCCTTTGACGAAGTCCATCCCGTGCATGTCGAAGATACCAAATTGATCAGGATCAGCCTGCCCGCTGCGGCACATCTTCCAGGCTGCGCCGCCCACGATGAACTGGTCACGCGGTACATCGAGCGGATCGAAGGATATTTTCAAGACACTTTGTTGCAGTTCATCGAGCTGTGCATCGACCAATACCCAGCGCTGTTCAGCTTTATTCCAATACTCACAGATCCAGTGGTCTTCATAATGGTTTGGCAGGAAGTACGCGCCAAATCCACAGCGTGGACGTGCTGGAACGCCCTTTGACTGCAGCATGGATGCAAGCGTGACCGAGAAATCACGACAGTTACCAACGATCTTCTTCTCGTTCGGGCGAGGAGCGGTGAGTGGACTCGGGTCTAGCTCGAGGGTGCGCGCCAGGCGGCGCTCCATGCTGCGCAGCTGCACTTCTGCCTGGCGCTCCGGCGGCAGGCTCAGGCCGTAGCGCTCTGCCCAGAACACATGAATCACTAGTCCCTGAACGACGCGGACCAGGGACGGCACATCAGATGGTAGATCGGCATAGAGGTGAGCGTAAGGGCCGGGGCGCGTGATCTTGCCGTGCTGAGCAAAATAGGTCATGTCAGTCATAGAGTCCTTTCCTATCGGTGTTGAACTTTGATTCGGAAGTGAATCGATTCTCCCTGCGATGGCTACAGTGTAGTCTAAAGGCCTGGCAAAGGCAAGAGAGGCTTTTATGATATGATCTCATCATGCCAAGACCTAAATCACCCGTGCGGCAGGAATGGGTGGATCCGGCGGTCTGCTCCCTGGAGTATCGGCTCAAGATTATTGGGCGATTACCGTTCTTTCGACATTTATCTCCTCAGGGAATCAATCAAATCAACTGTTTGTTCGAAGACCGTGACGTGGCGGCCGGGCAGGCGATTTATTTTGAGGGTGATCCGGGAAAATATATGTACCTGGTTGCGACCGGCAAGGTGAAATTGATACGCCATACTTCCGCAGGGCGTGAAGTCCTCCTGGATATTTTGAGAAGCGGCGAGTACTTTGGAAATCTCACGGTGGTCAGCGGGCGGGTTTACACCGAAACTGCCGTCGCACAAACGGATTGCTGCATCTTGCAGATCTCCTCGCCCAACTTTGAGAAAGTTCTCAACCAATTTCCCGATGTAATCATGAGAGTCTTGCAGGCCGTCGGCCAACGCTTAGAGGCATCGCATGAGATCATCAAGCAATTAAGTATTTACACCGCTGACCAACGCATTGCTGCGGCATTGATCCGGCTGATGAATAAATGGGGGGAACAAAAAGAGCAGGGTGTGTTGATCCAATTGCCGTTCTCTCGTCAGGATTTGGCGGCGATGACGGGCACCACCATTGAAACAGTCAGCCGGGTTATGAGCCATTTCTCTGCGGAAGGCTTGATTTCTACAGGCAGGAAGTGGGTTGCGATCAAGGATGTTGAACGTTTGCAGAATCTCGTAAAAGAGGGAGCAGTTAATTGATCTACGTCATGTATTCTTAGAGAGGAGAGGAGTAGAGTCAGGGCATGAATTCAAGAAAGGAAAAAGAAATGAATACCCTGACCCAACCCCTGCGAGATGAACATAAGGAATTGATTCCCCATATCGAACAGATCCTCGAAGTTGCGAACAGCCTACCAGACGCGCCCGTGGAACAGATCCGCTCCGGCGTAAGGGAGGTGTACGAATTCCTGGCCGATCATCTCCTCCCTCATGCCCAGGCCGAGGATGCGGCGCTCTACCCTGCCGTCCAGAGAGCGCTTGGCAGCCCAGATGCCACCCGCACCATGAGCCGTGATCACGTGGAAGTGGGACGTTACATTGACGAGCTGGCCATCCTGCAAAAGGAGATCTCCCCGCAGAATTTCAAGGAGCTCCAGCGCGTGCTTTATGGATTGTACGCTCTGGTGAAAGTTCACTTTGCCAAGGAGGAGGAAGTTTATCTTCCCCTGCTCGAGGAGCGGCTGTCTCCGGAGGAGGCAAGTGAAATGTTCGAAGCGATGGAACGTGCCGCGAGCCAGGCCAAGCACGCTGTGCATGCACATTGATACAAAAGTGAGTTTCTCAAAAACACGGATGATCCATCATCCGTGTTTTTAATTGCCGTATAATTCAGACAGCCAAACGTGAGGAGAGTAGCAATGACAGAACGCGTTGCGATCAAGACACCGCTCTGGACTCCTTCCGAGGAGCGCAAACAGAGCGCTAATATCACCCGCTTCATTCAGTACATCAACGAGCAACATCACCTCAACTTAAGTTCATATAGCGACCTCTATGCATGGTCTGTGGAGAACATCCCATCTTTTTGGGAGGCGATGTGGGACTTCGCAGAGATCAGAGCCACAAAGCGCTACGATCAGGTCGTTGACGATCTGACACGGTTTCCGGGAGCCAGGTGGTTCCCCGGCGCGAGATTGAACTTTGCCGAGAATCTTCTCCGCTACCGCGATAATCAGCTTGCCTTCATCTTTAAGGGCGAAACTCAGATGACAAGGCAGATGACCTATGCAGAACTGTACGACTCTGTGGCACGCCTCGCACAGTCGTTAAGGGAAGCAGGTGTTGGTATAGGTGACCGGGTGGTTGGCTATATGCCGAATTTGATCGAAACGGTAGTTGCCATGCTAGCTGCGACCAGCCTCGGCGCGACCTGGTCCTCGTGCGCAACGGATATCGGCCCGGCTGCCGCCATTGAGCGGCTGGGGCAGGTCGAACCGGAAGTGATGATCACAGCCGATGGGTATTTTTATAAGGGAAAAGTGTTTGACACGCTCGAACACGCGGCGGAGGTGGCGCGCGGAATCCCGTCGCTGAGGAAAGTCATCGTCGTTTCCTATACTCGTGCACGACCGGACATCTCAAGTATCTCCAACGCAGTTCATTACGACGATTTTCTTTCCAAAGAGAATAACCTTGAGATTAGATATGGGCACCTGTCCTTTGATCATCCGCTCTATATCATGTTCTCTTCTGGCACCACAGGCAAACCAAAGTGCATGGTACAGGGCCTGGGAGTCCTGATCAATCATCTCAAGGAATTGCTCCTGCACACCGATCTCCGGCGCGAGGACCGGATCATGTACATCACCTCCTGCAGCTGGATGATGTGGAACTGGTTGTTGAGTTCACTGGCCGTCGGCGCGACCATTGTGCTGTATGATGGCAACCCGAATTATCCCGACCCTGGCGCCATGTGGAAGCTCATCCAGGATGAGAAGATCACAATCTTCGGCTGTAGCGCCAGCTACATCCACTTTTTGAAGAAGGAAAATATATCACCCAAAAGCGACTATGATCTTTTTTCCCTCCGGGAGATCTCACAGACGGGTTCACCGCTCTCGGTGGAAGGGTTCGAATACGTCTATCGTGAGATCAAATCTGACTTGCACTTCAACTCGATCTCCGGCGGCACAGATATCAACGGATGTTTTGCCGCAGGCAGTCCCATCCTGCCCGTCTATGCGGGGGAGTTGCAGAGCGCAGCGCTGGGAATGAAGATCAAGGCGTATGATGAGAGCGGAAATCCGATTTATGACGAGCAAGGCGAACTAGTTTGTCAAGCGCCTTCGCCTTCGATGCCTCTATATTTCTGGAATGACCCGGGCGGTTCGAAGTATCACAGCGCCTATTTTGATGTGTATCCCAATGTCTGGCGACATGGTGACTATGTGTTGATCCACATTGACACGGGGGGGATCACGTTCTATGGACGCTCAGATGCCGTGCTGAAGCCCTCCGGTGTGCGGATCGGCACCGCGGAGATTTACGCGCAGATGGAGCGGCTGCCCGAGATCGCCGACAGCCTCGCCGTAGGGCAAAATTACCAGGACGACCAACGCGTGATTCTGTTCGTTAAGCTTGTCGAGGGTTTCAGCTTGACCGATGAACTCAAGGACAAAATTCGCACGACCTTGCGTGAGAATGCATCTCCTCGCCATGTGCCTGCATTGATTCTTGCC
>DATHTL010000173.1:0-11468 GCA_035463255.1 Anaerolineales bacterium
TCGCCACGATTGCCATTGCTGTGGACGATACGTTCCTTGAAGAACATCAGTTGGAAATCCATTAATCTCGGCAGGAATAGGTTGGGTATATCCGGCTATGGTCGCGGCCTCTAGCGCCAGGTCAGACAGCTTCTGGTGGACATGGACGCGAATGGCCAGCTCGTTCTCAGCAATCCGACCGTTGTGTTCCGGATGCCCAATTCCGATAAGGTTAACGTTTGAGTCGAATAAAAAAGCACGGGTTGCCTTGCGGACTGCAATACGGGCATGAGCCATTGTAGTTGGATCAACATTCATAACTTCCTCCAAAACAACGGGTCACGTTGGCCCAGATTTCCCGAGCCAACGTGACCGTGAGTAGTGCATGGGGCTACTCGTAGACCTGAAAGCGGATCGGCAGATCGAATTGCAGGCCGGGAACTGGAGTGATGAACAGGTCGGGGTCAATGTCGACGACTGCTCGGGCGTAGCCGGCGAATTGGGGCGCGTTTGCAAACGGGGCGATAGCACCAAGGATGCGAGATGAGATATTCATCTCGTACAGACCCGGTACACTGGCTGTGAAAGCCAGGACATCGATGTAAACATTCTGTTGCGGCACCAGGTTAAAACCGGCCCCGGAATGCACAACATTCATGTCTGCCTGACCCAGCGTCCACGTCGTGAGGTTTCCGGTCTGATAGCGGACCTCATACGGAAGCGCAAAGTTCGACAAGACATCCGCGGCGGTGGTGCCGGGCGCAAGAATCAGGAAGTCATTGAGGAACAGAATTGTCGCCACAAAGGCTGTCTCGCCCACCTTGATGACCTGATGCGGCAGAAGCGGTCCGGGAATGCCGGTCAGCTGGATCGGACCAATGGCGAACAAGTTCCACCAACCTTCCGGTTCAGCGATCTCTGCCGCGGTTCGGGCGGCATGACGCATCTTCGCTTCATCCAGTGCACTCTTGACGACGGCTTCGAGTTGTGCCTTGACGTCCATGGCTGCCAGTTCACTTTCGGAGGCTACTGTGATCTTGGATAAATCGGTCGTAGTCATTTTGGATTTTCCTTTTGAATAGTATCGGTCAGCGGTGACTCCGCGAGTCGCCTTCGCACGTCTGGCTGAGGGGCCCTGCTCAATCATTCGCCGTTCAGACCATTCACTTACTATAAACGAGCCTTCACTCGATTTTCTGGCAGGAGATGATGAGAGCGCAACTCAAATTATCTTTATGCAAAATCCGTCGATGATCCATTCTTTATCGTACACGCGCGGGGAATAGGGAGATGCTAAAAAGATATACATCAGCCTGCCCAGGGCTGATGTATATGTTTCGATCGGTCCGTTGACAGGCGGGGGCAAAGTCCGAAGCACAGGTTAATTAAGGTTGGGCGCCAAACACCAAGGTGAGCCCAACCGTTGGAGTATAAGTCGGTGTGAAGGTCGGTGTCGGGGTGCTTGTATATGTCGGCGTAGCACTTGGACTCGCTGTCGGTGTCTGCGTAGGTGTGGGAGTCGGTGTAAATGTTGGTGTGATCGTCGGCGTACTGGTGGGTGTATATGTTGGTGTGATGCTAGGCGTACTGGTTGGTGTGTTCGTCGGTGTACTGCTCGGCGTACTCGTGGGTGTATTTGTTGCTGTGATCGTCGGCGTACCGGTTGGTGTAGGGCTTGCAGTAGCGGTAGGTGTGGAGGTCGAGGTATGCGTCGGTGTAGGTGGAACGCTCGGTAGGCGCGGAACATAGAGCAGTTGCCCGGCATAGATCCGATCATTGGCCAGACAGTTGGCGGCCATCAGTTCCTGGACACTAGATCCGGTGGCGAGTGCTATAGAGGACAGCCAATCACCGGGCTGAACACGATACATTGGCCAGAAGAATCTTTTCACACAGATGATCGATATGGGTATGTCTGTCGACGTCTGTGTTGGCATGAGCGTGTCAGTGGGTATGAGGCTGGGTATTGAAGTCGACGCCAGAGTCGAGATCCCTTCCAATGTTGACGTGGCGCTGAAAAATGCTGCTGTCGGAAAGGAAGTGCTCAACTCCAAGGTTGCTGTAGGGGCAGCAGGGGAGGATTCGGCCCCGTAGACTGCCCCCACAATGATCAAATTCACCACTGTACTTGCAGCCAGGATTGTACCTACAATACGACGCATCGTAAGCCGGATGCGAATTTCCTTTTCCCAGTGCATATATCGCTCCTATCCCTCGGGTTTGGGCCACTGGTCTAATGGGCAAAATTCGATGATCCCTCTTTTCGTTTGATCGATCTCCCTCTCCGCCTGCGTACGTCTGCGGATTGCACTTCTGACACGTATGGCCCCGAGCAGGAAGATCAAGAGAAAGACCACGATATAGCCTTGGAATGCCCATTGGAGCAGTTGCATTGGTAACTCGAGTTCCTTTCTGGCCAGAGTAATCACTGCCTGGACAGCTGTCACTGTCGTCAGCGAACCGGCGATAAATGCGGCCGTTTCCGCCAGATCACGCTCGGCGCGTTTCAAGCGATCAAGGGCCTGCTGATAGCCGCGCTGGGATGCTTTGCAGGCATGAGTCCTGCCTTTTGACTGCTGGTTCTCCTCTGGCTTGGCCTTTTCAGCACTATGATTTCCTCTAAATTGTCTTACCTGTTCCATTTCAACCTCCATCGATTCTTTACTCTTCTAGCTCATCCCGTGCAGAAGATTGAGCGAGGGCAATTAAGAGCAGACTAATCATCAGCAAGAGAAGCGGAAACGAGGCCCCGTTGGCCGCCGCAGCTGCCACAAGTGGGGTCATGATGAAGATGATCAAAAGTTTTCGTAACATTCTCAATCTCTCCTAGTAATATTGAACGCAGCCTCGCCAGTTTTTCCGGCAGTAGATCTGGAAAAACGAAGCCCCGGTACAGGATAGCCGGGGCTCCAGAAACAATCCATGGTCCGTTCTACGGCTATCGTCCGAAGTGTGTAGGAACCAAGAACCCTGCCAGACCGCCAATGGCTGCCGAACCCAGGGCCACAAGGATCTCCGGGGCCGATTCGCCCGTCATCGCCAGCGTGACGGCGCCAACCACACTTGCCACCACGGTGATCCCGAGCGTGGCAACGATCATGCGGTAGAGCCAGACATCTTCGTCTTTGCGGTTTTTTGTGGTGTCTTTTCGGTTTTTCATGTTAGCTCCTTACACGACTTGTTGTTTACTTCTATAAACGAAACCCCGGTGAATTTTCGGGCACGGGGACTGAAAACCAGGCAATTTGTCGAGGTGGACGAGATTTTATTTGATAAGGATTTTCAGCACACTTCATTCAAGCATCTCGTAGTTCAAGGGCGAAATCAAGAGCCGAACCAGGCTACCGGCTGCAAGGAATCCCAGGAGGATGATCACGTCGGGCACAGGTTGACTCATCCATGTTAGAACGATTGCTACGATCGCGCTTGCCAATGCGATGAATCCCAGTATCACCATGCCATAGTAAATCCAGGCATCTGCCTTTATACGAGTATTCATTGCAGCTCCTTTCTGGTCTTGATTGTTCGTCTCAATTTCTATGAACGAAACAGCGGCCGGTTTTCTGCCATAGAGCCACTTAAACAAACCAGCCCGCAAGCATTTGCTTGCGGGCTGGGAAAGTGGAAACAGTGAATCAACCCTGACGTATTGGGATCACCTGCTCGTCATTAAAATTAAGATGTGGGTTTCGGAGAAGGGGTCTGTGCTCCTCTAACTCATTGTCTTGCGCTGCCAGCAATGCGGTAATGACCGGAGCTGCAAAGGATGTGCCTGACCATCGCGCCCAACCGGTCGGATTTGGAGGGTCGTCTTGCAAGAATGTTCCATCCCGCTTCACTTTTGGAATAACGCCGATGTATACGCCCAGAGGACCGCCAATGGATCTGTAAGGCCGATTCTTCCGCCTTTCGCCACCGAGCGTTGCAAAGCTATATGTCATATCTTTAGCTGAACCGAGGGCGTGAGCGCGGTTGGAATAGCTCGCGGGCCTATATCTATTTCCCCTGGCGGGATCCCGGACGGGGCCTTTAGGAAGGGCGGCTACACTCAGGATATGGTCAAGTTTGGCCGGAGAACGCGGATCCGGTTGGGTTCCATTCTCAGCTTCGCCTTCTTTAGCATCATTCCCTGCCGAAGCGACAACCTTAACATTGAGGTGTGTCGTCGCCCAGCCAAAGGCATCGTTTATGCACGTGAAAATCAACACTTGAGTTGATGGCTCCGAAAGCGCTGGCAATTGTGGACGGTGGGGTAATATATCCTCAACACCAAAACTACAATTGAAAATCAGCGGTGTAGCTTCTTCACCACGCTGGTTGATTGCAGCCACCAGACCATAGGAAATAGCAGTCAACGATCCTTCGCCAAAGCGATTCAGCACTTGGTACAGATAAATCTTGGTACTTGGAGTAATTGTGCGTATGATACTGGCGATAAAGGTGCCGTGGTCATTCATATCGTAATGATCAGGCGGCTGCCCGTACCGGGCTAATCCGTTTAGCTCAGGTTGATCAGGATAGAGAAAAACCTCCATAGCTGGGTCCGCAACAAATATGTCTTTAATCTCTGCTGGAAAGTCATCAAGTGCTTGGGCTGTATCCAGGATCACCACCGGTGCTCCTGGTTGTCTGAACGGTAATAGACTATCCATCGTTCCGTGTCCTTTAAGCTTAAACTTGCGCTGCGGAAGGGATGGCGCAGGCTTGGAAACAGGTAAGCTTCCGGGCCCGCCGGTCGGCCTGGGATGATACATACTACCCACAAGGAAATTGGGAGAAATGGATTTCAATTGAATCCCTGGGTCACTACTGTCCAAAATGAGGGGCGTGTATGTATACTTCTCCCCCTCCAGCTTAATAAGCTGCTCTCCCAATTCAATATACGCGTCGTTCAGCACAATGAGCACATCCTCCGGTGTCAAATCGTCTTCAGGGTGATCCTTGATCCTCAGGGGAACAAAAGCGAACCTCTCCAGAGAGTCCATGCTTTGAGTCGGCGACGAAAAATTGATAATTTTCGAGGGCAGCGGCTCAAGCCGGTTTCTCCAATAGTTAGCTGGCGGCTCGCCTTCAGGAGGGTTTAAGAATTTTTCCAGTACTGTGATGATGCGCTCCTCAATATCCTGGGCTTGATCCACTAAATAACGGATCTGGAAGATAACCTGATCTGCCAGCAGATGGTAGTCTTCCTGCTCGACATGTTCTTCTGTTGCGTGCATGATTTTTTCCTTCCTTTATCTATCTTGATAGTGGGTCGGCATTTCCCACTACTTGAAACGCGCCCCAAAACGCTGGATGCAGATTCTTGTTTTCGGCAAGGAGGGAGAGTTGTGCCTGCCGCAGCGCTGAGGGCTTCGATTCCCCGGCATATAACGCCGCATACAGACGTTCCATCAACTGTAGCGTGGATTGATCTTCCACTTGCCACAGGCTCAAAACCAGCGCACCCGCACCCGCAAAAAGAAAACTGCGCCCGATACCGATCAAATCGTCGGATGTCGCAATCCGTGCGCGGCCTGTTTCGCAGGCGCTCAGCGTTACCAGCTCGTAGCTTAGATCTTGTTGCATCACGTCATCGGCATAGAGTTGGCCGTCTGCCAGCTGCAAAAAGGACAGGTCAGGCTGGTCCAGGCGGTGCTGCCCGTGCGTGGCAATATGCAAGATCTGCACAGGTGATTCGGCTAATACGGCGCGATGGACTTGCTCTTCTGTCAGGAGACGACCGCCAAATAACTTCTGCACTACCTGCGCTTCGGTGGCTGTGCGCGGCAGCTTACCATCCCATGAGTGGGCAAGAGCCAGCACGCCGGGCGTACGCTTTGGGGGTTGGCGGGTTATGAGTCCGGCAGCGGGCAAAATCACCATTTCATGTTTTTCGATCAGGTAGTTCGTACTATCGTATAGCAAGTGAAAAGGCAAAAAGTGCAACATGCCATAGGGTACAAAAACCAGACGAGGGCTGGGGCCTTTCAGGTCAAGCGGCTGTATCAACGAAGCATATAATCGATGCAAAATACGCCGGGCTAGCATCGTCAGTTTTTGTGTACTGTCTGCTTGCGGATCCATTTTCACCGCGCCTGCAACGTTTACCTGCCATTGTTCGACGAGATGATTCAGGGCTTGGACGGTCACCGGCAGACGATGGACTCGAATCCCGCTGCGGTTTAGAGTAAATGCCCAGACGGTCTCGCCATTGTTGTAATACTCGATCAAGGTCGAGTGATCATCCAACGTCTCTTGAATAGTCTTGAAAGAGAGCGCAAAGGCTTGAACGGCCTGCTGGTCATCCTCATTCCGCAAATACAACTGCTCGGTGATTGTTCGCATGCGCTTTTCACGCGCCCTCATTTCAGCCAATGCGTGTTCAGGAGTAATCGCCTTTGGATATTCCTCATGATCACCTGGTAAGTGGTTGGCCAGTTGATAGAACGATTGGTGCTCCGCACGCAGATCTTCCAATTCTTTAATCAATGCGCGGCTCACCGTATCTTCTTTTGACCAATGGAGACGCTCGCCATGATTGAGATAAGCCAGCCAGTTTTGTGCCTTGGCGTTTTCCAAGGACTCAAAGGCTTTCACCGTCTGGTCTGTTTGTAGATATAGCGAAATCAGATGGTGGGAAGCCTCGCTCTTGTCTTCTAGAAAATCGGGTCTTAAGGTAATCGTCAGTTCGCGTTGCACGCGGTTGATTGTTGCTACTGCCGCCTGATATCGCTTTGCGGCGCGTTCGTACTGATTTTGTGCTTCCGCAATCTCCCCCAGCAATGAGTGTGCCTTGTATCTCAGAGTCGAAACCCCGTGTCGTTGCGCCACGCCCAAGGCTCTCTCACCACAGGCAGTGGATGCTTGCAAATTTCCCAGCGCTAACAATGCCTGTCCCTGCAACAAGTTTGCCTCCGCAGTTTTCATTTGTTGCCCATCCGCCTCGAAGGCTACAGCAGCCGTCACTGCTTCTTGGTAAGCTGTTATGGCATTATGTTGACGAAGCGCCATCCGGCCGCGCCATAAGTGAATAATCGCCTCCCAGCTCTTTGCGCCAATGGATGAACAGATCTCCTCGGCCTCCCTCAACGCTGTTTCGGCTTCGAGGAAATTTCCGGTTGCCCCTTCTGCCGTTGCTAAATACAAAAGCATACGTGCAAGATGAAACTCCGCTTTAAGTTTTCGAAAGGCTTGAACAGCTTCCTGCCCCACCAGGCGCGCTTCCGCATAGCGGTTCAACGAGAGATAGCACTCCACCATGTGGTGTTGGATCATGGCAGCCTCGAGCGGAGACTCATTTTTGACTTGTTCCAACGCGCTGTTTAGCAAGGTAAGCGCACGTTTATAATGCCCTTGCAAATACAAGATATCCGCAATGCTGCATTCAATATGAGCCACGACTAACGTTTCCTGGTCGGCTATTGCTAAGTCCTGTGCCTTTTGGTAGTAGATCAAGGCTTGATTAAAATCACCTAAAGCGGTAAAAGTCACGCCAATGTCTAAATACAGCACACCTAAATATTTTTGCCCTTGTTTTCCCAGGGCATTTGCCCGTGCCAAGGCTGAGTTATACAACTCTAGCGCTTGCTGCTGGTTACCAAGATGGTTATGGGCCGCGGCGGTCTGAAGATCTAACCTCAACAGCTTGTCTTCGTCGTTATAACGCGTAAATATCTCGCGAGCGCGTTCGGCGTCCGTAAATGCCTCTGAAACTCGATTCAGGTCCAGACTAAGAATGATGCGTCCAATACGGGTGCGCGCCCAACCCACTTCGTTCCCCGCTTTTTCAAACATATTCCCTGCTTGTCCAAGCATATCCCACGCCTCATGCATTTGACCCAAAAAATGCATAGCATCGCCTCTGGCCATCATCCCTAATGCGATCTGGTTGGTATCCTTGCGCGCTTCGCCAATCGCGATAATACGGTTGGCAAACTGAAGAGACTGATTCGGGTCAATATCCCAATAACGGTCCGCCTCCGATTTGAGCCGTTCCACTACTTTGTTCGAAAATGAATCGGGCAGGGGCACAGCAAGGAGCTCGGGCGGAGGTTCGTTCGCCAACCACTTTTCCAGCTGATTGTCCATATCCATAAAGGCGTTCATGTTACTCTTTCAAACAGCTATATCAATATTCGGAATCCGTATCTGGAGGTTATAAAGTGATTTGATGGTAATCTGAATCGGACTTGGAGCGATCTTATCAAAACGAAACGCTCCCAAATCATCTATGGATGAAGTCAGTTGCGTTGAGTCGGCGTGCTCTAGTTCAACCTTTGCACCTGTCCACTGGTCTTGATCATCTGCTGCCAGTTGACCAAGAATGGATACTTGTCCGCTCGGCTCTTGTTGTACATCCAGTGTAATCACAACACCCTCCGCCTCAAATGTGAGAGGTCCCTTCCCTTCCCCGCGCAGCGCGACACCTGCGGGTGCATGACCATTTTGTGCCTGGTTGAGCAATCGCGCAACAAGAACCTTTACTGCTCTGAAAATGCTGGGACGCTGAGCTGGATCGGTCAGGAACTCTTCCAGTTCCGCCACCTCGCGCCTGCACAGCGGACATTCACGCAGGTGCTGTGCGATCACCAGTACCTGCGGCGCCGGCAACAATCCCAGGTGATAGTCTCCCAGCTCCATGGGCGTAGGGCACGAAACCCGGTACAACTTTTGCTGCAGACGGTTCTGCAAATGTGTCCATTGCTCTGCTCTTTCCCGGCAATACGGGCACTCTCTGATGTGAGACGCTACTGCATCATCCCCTTCGCCTTCCACATAACTCATGATCTGGGCATCGTCGAGCGCAGGCGAAGAAATGCATTTCATAAGCTACCTTTCATTGGGTTAGCCATAGTCACCTCTTATCCAAATGGCAGGTGGCCGATGTATGCCCGAAAACGTAGTTCGAACATAAACCACTTGCCTCTACCTACTATAAACGCAGAAATTTGATTTTTTCGGTCATCACCCAAGAACAAATTCCATGAGATCCGTATCTCGTCCAAGGCGTTCCAGCAAATTTGCTTTGCACTGATAAATTTCTTTTATGTCGCGGAATTTACCCGGATACTCAGCCAGGATCTCCCGCGGCGTTAGGGCCAGGCTAAACGAGGCATAAATGACGATGTACTCTTTTTCGTCCTTCGACTTTTTCCGAATCAGCCGCCAGAGTTCCTCCTTTTGGAGGCGTTCTTCCGGCGTTGATTCTGGCTCAGCAAGGTCTGATTCCTGTCCTTCCTCAGGTCCCTCAAGCCCCTGGTCAAACAGCCGGTAGCGCATTTTGCGCCCGATATCTGACGTCGCTCCATGGACGCACATTTTGAGGTACTGGAGTATTGCGTCCAGGCTTTGTGACCTGCTGAGTTTTTCAGGCGTGAAGTGTTTCCAAAACCTTTCGAACGCCTCAGCGATGAAATCTTCTGTTTCCGTAGCAGCAAGTGGGAAATTCGGATGCTGGTTTGTCCATTTGTTCACCCACTTCGTTACCATGGGTTCATATTGAACGACAAGGACTTTCCAGGCCAAATCGTCTCGTTCTGAGATCGCCCTCCTAAACAACTCAAAACAATAAGTAGAATCAGAATCCTGACGAGCGAAGTAGAGATTGGTCTCTTGCGCACATTTCTGGGCAAGATCATCGATGGTCATCTGCTGTAATTTCATTTCATGAGACATAAGAGCCCCTCAGCCACCGACTTTCTGGCGGGATGACCCCGCTTCAAAATTGTATGATGCTTAACCCGAATTGAAGAAAAGCGATACGTTATCTCCCAAATCTATTTTACTCAACCCCAACATGTTTTCAAGAGACAGAAAGACTAATCTTTGAATTCCAAGGCATCGGCCTTGGCTGCGCTGCCCATCGTTTCCCCATTTGTCTAGTTCAATCGTCACCCACCAATTCCCTGGCCCTCTCGATATACGCCAAACTTTGATGGCGGAAATACGTGTTGTACAAGGTTGCGTAATAGCCGCCGCGTTCAAGCAGCCCATCGTGATTGCCTTCTTCGATGATTCTTCCCTTTTCCATGACCACGATGCGGTCCGCCGCCTTCACCGTCGAAAGACGATGAGCAATGAGAATGCTCGTGGAATGTTTCAGGATGAGGTTCAGCGCCTGCTGGATCTGCCACTCGGTGAACGGATCCACGCTCGCCGTGGCCTCATCCAGGATGAAAATGGCCGGCTTTTGCATGAGCACGCGCATCAGCGCGACGAGCTGGCGTTGCCCCATCGAAAGACGCCCGCCTCTCTCGCCGACCTCGGTCTGCATCCCGTTTGGGAGTGTTTCCAGCCATTCGCCGTCTCCGATATTGCGCGCCATGCTCAGCATCTCTGCATCGGTCACGTCAGGCGCGGCGTAGCGGATGTTGTCCGCCACCGTTCCCGAGAACAGGAAGGGCACCTGCGAGACGATCCCCAACTGGCGGCGATACTGCGCCAGGTCAAATGTACGGATGTCATGATCGTCGATGAGCAGACGTCCCTGCTGGAACTCGTAGAAGCGCGCCACCAGCTTCGCAATGGACGATTTCCCCGCGCCGGTGTGTCCTACGAGGGCGAGCGTCTCACCGGGTTGCACGAGCAGGTTGAAGCCAGTCAGGATCGGCTCATTATCCACGTAGCGGAAATACACATCGTCGAAGAGGATCTTGCCCTTTAACGTCGGCACATCCCGTTTGTCGGTTTGGACGACGTTCGGATCGGCATCGATCAGAGCGAAGGCCCGTTCGGCGGCCGAAAGCCCTGCCTGGATCTGCGCCCAGAACGCCGAGAGGTTGAGCACCGGGAAGAAGAACTGGTCCAGGCTCATGATGAAGAGATACCACGCGCCCACCGTCACAATGCCCTGCGCCGCGCTCAACCCACCGACATAGATCAGGATCGCCACGAAGATGCCGCCCAGCGCGTTGAGAGTGGGGAAAACCAGCGAAAGCACGAAGCCGCGCTGCACATTGACCTGATAGGACTGCTGGTTCGATTCGTCGAACGATTTGAAAATACTTTCTTCCTGACGGAAATTCTTGGCGATCGATATGCCGCTGATGGTCTCTTTGATCGCGGCGTTCACATCTGCCATGGCTTTCATGCCGCGCTTGGTGACCCGGCGGGCCAGCACGCGGAAGCCTGCCGCGATGCCAAAGATGATCGGCAGGAACGCCAGCAGCATGAGCGAGAGTCTCAGATCGGTGCGGAACAGTACCACGCCCAAGATGATCGCCTGAACGATTTGCGAGCCCACATCCGTCACAATAACCACCAGCTGTCCAAAGTCGTTCGTGTCGGACGTGATGCGCGAGACAATGCGCCCAGAGGAGAACTGATCGTAAAACGAGAGGTCATGCTCGGCGGCCGCGCGGAAGGCGCGCGTACGCAGCTCCTGCACTACATCGCCAACCGCCCGCACAACCAGACTGCGCCGCGCCCAGTTCAACGCCCAGACCCCCACGCCGATCACCAGGACCGCCAGGCTCACCAGCGAAATCGCTTCGAAGGATGGCTGGTCT
>DATHTL010000174.1:0-8431 GCA_035463255.1 Anaerolineales bacterium
TCGGTCACCTTTCGGATCCCTACCACCTGTATGTCAAGCCTGGGTAAGGTTCTTCGTGTAGCATCGAATTAAACCACACGCTCCGCTGCTTGTGCGGGCCCCCGTCAATTCCTTTGAGTTTTAACCTTGCGGCCGTAGTCCCCAGGCGGTAGACTTATCGCGTTTGCTGCGGCACCGACGGATTTGAACCCGCCGACGCCAAGTCTACATCGTTTACGGCTAGGATTACCGGGGTCTCTAATCCCGTTTACTCCCCTAGCTTTCGCGTCTGAGCGTCAGAAATGGTCCAGGAGGCCGCTTTCGCCACTGGTGTTCCTCCGGATATCTACGCATTTCACCACTACACCCGGAATTCCACTTCCCTCTACTGTACTCTAGTTCGGTAGTTTTGAACGACCTCTCCCAGTTGAGCCGGGAGCTTTCACATCCAACTTTCCGTACCGCCTGCACGCGCTTTACGCCCAGTAAATCCGGATAACGCTCGCCTCCTACGTTTTACCGCGGCTGCTGGCACGTAGTTAGCCGAGGCTTATTCCGAGGGTACTGTCCTTCCTCATCCCCTCGAAAAGGGCTTTACGACCCGAAGGCCTTCATCGCCCACGCGGCGTTGCTGCATCAGGCTTTCGCCCATTGTGCAATATCCCCTACTGCTGCCACCCGTAGGTGTATGGACCGTATTTCAGTTCCATTGTGGGGGGCCACCCTCTCAGGTCCCCTACCCGTCGTCGCCTTGGTGAGCCATTACCTCACCAACTAGCTGATGGGACGCAGGTCCCTCCCAAAGCGAATTGCTCCTTTAGTTACCGGTTTCTAAATCCAATAACCACATGCGGTATTAGCAGTCCTTTCGGACTGTTATCCCACACTTTGGGGTAGGTCACCAACGCGTTACTCACCCGTTCGCCACTAGGATACTTTCGTATTGCTACAAAAGCACCTCGTTCGACTTGCATGTATTAGGCACGCCGCCAGCGTTCATCCTGAGCCAGGATCAAACTCTCCGCAAAAAATTTTTCACTCTTGCGAGTGTTAGTTTACGGCTATATATACTGGATTCGACAGAGTTGTTGCTTCCTATCACTATTCAGTTGTTAAAGTTCTGGTTTCAAAGCGGGCTGCATTTCACACGAGCCGCCTTGGCCTGTCAAGACATCAACAGACGAAAACACCGATGTCCTTCGACATCGGCTCGTCAGACTGCAAACCACAGGCTTGTGTCTCTGACTAGAGACTTCTCAGTTTTCATTGATCTGTCAGGGGGACGAGATCTTTGTGAATGTACTGGCGAATGGTTATTATATGCACTTCGGTCGTTTTGTCAAGGGTTATCAGACAATTAACCATAAAAATCTTGTTAGAGATTTTATCTGATGCATTTTCAACGAAGGGTCATCCACTGACCTCTAAATTCGCATTGCTCTTTGTGAAACGAGCGGACGGTCATTATATGCAGTTCGATTTTTTTGTCAAGGGTTTTTTCGAAACTCAACCCTGAGAAAGCGTTTTCGATTTTCATACATGACGGTCAGCTGCTGACCTCTTCATTCGCTCTGTTCTTTTAGGAACGGCAAGATCATATCACAACCTGTTTTAGAAGACCATCAATGCCAGCTATGAAAATTGTTAGAATAATTCTCGATCCATTTGACTGCATCACCGGTCCCATCCTCGCTTTGGATTTCCCTACCGATCAACTGGGCTCGCTGGCGAAGAGATACCTCCTCTGCTTCTCCTATTGCCTGCACCAATTTGCCCACCGAAAGGCTGTTCACCAGAACGGGCTTTGGGCCCGCGCCGATTTTGTGAACTCTTTCGCCCCAGAACGGCTGGTCGCCCAGGAACGGGAGAACTATATTTGGAATCCCGGCGCGCAAGCCAGCTGCAGTGGTCCCGGCTCCGCCGTGATGGATGACCAGTTTGCAGCGAGGGAGTAACCAATCGTGCGGTGCCGCTTCCAGATAGAGAACATCGTGTGAGGCAGGAGCCTGCACGCCGCTCCAGCCGGTAAGGATAAGCCCGCGATTGGCAGTTTGCTTCAATGCTTCCCGTACAATGCCATCAATTCTTTCCTCCTCGCGGTTGAGCATGCTTCCAAAGGTGATGCAGACTGGCGCCTCTCCATTCTGAAAAAATGAAAGCAGCTCTGCCGGCGGCCGGTATGAGTCGTCGAGCGGGAGGAAGTAGTACCCGGTGACGTGCACACGGGGCAGCCAATCGCTCGAAGCAGGAAGAACGCTCGGGCTCCACGCGCACAGGATCGGGGTCGGAGGGCGGGATGGATCCTCGTCAAAGGGCCAGTAGAGCTTTCTCTTTGGCAGGCCCGCGCGGCGTCGAACGCGCTCAAATCCAAATTTCGAGGTCCACCAGGTGAGCCTTGCGGAAAACTTATGCGTAAATCGGTTCAAGGGGGCCGGTAGCCCGTGCGGCATGGTAATGTTGGGATAGTCGCCCGTCGGGGTGAACATGGGAAACAATTGAATATGGATGTCTGGAATGTCCTTCTCGCGCGCCATCGTATGCGCGCCGACGGCATGCGTAAATGTGTGAATGATCAGGTCGGCATCCTGGCACGCTTCCTCTGTCTGGCGCAAGACGTCCGCGCCAATCTTGACGGCATGATTCATTAACTCCTGGAGCAGACGGACAAAATTGTGACCCGCATCGTTCAGACGCCGGCTTAAGTCCTCAGGGTCACCCGCAAGGGGAACAAAATCAATCCCGTGATTCTGGATGAGACTCTGGAATCGAACCGGCGCCGCCAGTCTGACGGAGTGGTCGTTTTCCATCAAGCGCAGTGAAAGCGGCAGAAAGGGCTGGATATCGCCGCGCGAACCATAGGTGAGGATCGTAATCTTCATGAAGGTATTGTACCCATTGCGACGCGTGATCAAAAACAATCGCCCCATGCGGGGCGATTTGATTAGTTCATTTCCTGCCGGCCGGACAAGGCTCTCAACAATGTGTTTTGATCGGCGTATTCCAGATCACCGCCCACAGGCAAGCCACGCGCCAGGCGGGTGACCCGCACACCCAGTGGCTCGAGATGCTGGCGAAGATAGAGGGCAGTCGCGTCACCTTCCATACTTGGATTGGTCGCGAGAATCACCTCTCTGATCTCACCCTGCCCTACACGCCCAATCAATTGTTTGATCTTCAGATCGTCCGGGCCGATACCCTCAATCGGCGAGAGGACTCCCTGCAAGACATGATATTTTCCCTGGTAGCCGCCTGTCCGCTCCAGTGCCAGGACATCCAGGGCTTCTTCAACCACGCAGACCAGAGTTCCATCTCGTTGCAGAGATTCACAAATTTCACAGCGCTCACGGCCGGCTTCAGTGATATTGAAGCACTCCTGGCAGAGTGTGGTATTGGCTTTCAGGTTTGCCAGAGCAGAGGAGAGATCCTGCGATACCTCCTCCGGGGCGCGTAAGAAATAAAAAGCTAATCTTGAAGCGGATTTGGGTCCAATACCTGGCAAGCGCTCAAGGGCATTAATAAGTGACTGAAGGGATTGGGGTAATAGCATGTTTTAAGTAGGATTATAAATTTACTCTTGGCGAAGCTATCTCTTGCATTGAATCGTGGGATTGCTTCGTCACTTCGTTCCTCGCAATGATGTATCGCTCAGAACGGCAAGCCTCCAGCCAGGGGTCCCAGCATTCTTTGCTGAAGCTCGCGTGATTGGTCCAGCGCCATGTTGACCGCGGATAAGACGAGATCCTGCAGCATTTCGGCATCTGCATCTTTTAGCAGGTCGGGGCTGATCTCGACAGACTGACACTTCTGGTCGCCTGTCATAACTACTTTGATCGCTCCACCACCGGCTGTTGCTGTGACCGTTTCATCAGCCAGTTTGGCTTGCGCTTCTGCCAGCTGCTGCTGCATCTTCTGTAGTTGTGCCATCATCCCCCCACCACCCATCTGCTGACCTTTGTTAAATCCTTTTGCCATACAACACCTCGATAAACGTTATTCGATATTCGTAACTCGAATATCGCTGCTGATTTAGATATCAACGATCTGACCGCCGTGCTGGATGGCAGCCGCCACCATGCCGTCCTGCGGTACGTTGGGTGGGATTTTACCTTTGGCGGTGGTGACCACGCAACGGACATTGACATCCACTCCAAATTTGTCCTTGATCAGTTTTTGAATCGCATCGATCTGATCGGGCTTGTCGATCTTGGTGACCAGCACATCGCTTGCCAGCCCGAGGATCAACGTCTTGCCCTGAACATCGATCATCTTCACCGAATTCAGCAGGGCAGAAAGGTTTGCCTGCGCCTTGGGCAGGGAAGCTGCCAGGGACTTCCAGGACTTGATCACATCTGCGGCGCTGAGGGCTGAGGTTTCCGGCGGGCGAAGTGGTTGCTCTTCTTCGTCCACGGAATCTGTTTCACCCCTCTCCCCCTCCGCCTCCTGATAAGGTACTGAGGACGATCCCACTTTCGAAGTCGAGCTGGTCCCGGGGGATACTTCTGTTTTGGCAACGGAGACAGGCTGAGACTGGGCGCCAACTGCTGCAGCACCAGGAGCGAATGCAGACGCCCGGGGAGCCGGCTGATCTGGCGCGTCCAGGGCTTCTGCCAGGGCTAGCTCCAGGCTCAAGGAGGGTTGCCAGCCGCCGCGCATATCGGTTGCAGCATTGTTAAAGACTTTCATCATACGCAGAACATCGCCCGTCGAAAACGACCGGGCATGCGCTTGCATCTGTTTCTTGACATCGGCTGTTGCCTCGACCTGGCTGGCATTCCCCATCTGGATCAGCATCAGCCCGCGCAGGTACTCCACGATCTGGCGAGCCAGCGAACGAGGATCCGCGCCCGCGTCGAGAGCTTTGTGAATCGTCTCGAGCCCGTGCGCGGGATCATGATCCATCAAGGCTGAGATCACGTCGAGAACCGTTTGACTGGTGGCTGTCCCGAGCACCGTCTGGGCGAGGACAAGCGTGATCCGATCGCCCGTGGACGAGAGCTGATCGAGCAGGGAAATCGCATCCCGCATCCCGCCCGCCGACTGGCGCGCGATCTGAATCAACGCGTCTTCATCCGCCTGGATGTTTTCCGATTTAATAATCGTTTTGAGCTGGCGGACGATCTCATCCACCGGGACCCGCCGGAACTCATGGCGCTGGCAGCGTGATAAGACCGTCGCCGGAATCTTGTGGATTTCGGTGGTGGCTAAGACAAAGATGGCATGAGGCGGCGGTTCTTCAAGTGTTTTGAGCAGCGCATTGAAGGCTGCCGTCGAGAGCATGTGGACTTCATCGATGATGTAGATCTTGTACTTGCCCTGGGAAGGAGAGAAATTGATCTTATCTCGCAGGTCACGGACGTCCTCCACGCTGGTATTGGAAGCGGCATCGATCTCGATCAGGTCCAGAAAGCGGTTTTCATTGACAGCCTTACAGTGCTCACACTCGTTGTCTGGCCGCTTTGTTGGATCCGGGTTCAAGCAATTGACCGCTTTTGCGAGGAGGCGCGCTAGCGTCGTCTTGCCCGTCCCGCGCGAGCCGGCGAAAAGATAAGCATGCGCAACGCGGTCTGCCGCGATGGCATTCTTGAGCGTCGTGACGACGTGATCTTGCCCTACGACCTGCTCCCATTCCTTGGGCCGGTATTTGCGGTAAAGAGCTTGAGTCATTTCGATAATTCGTTTCTACGAGCAGCGAGAAGCGCGCCAGGATTGCGGAGAAAAATTCCTAAGGAGTTGATTGAGTACGCCTGGCATGTTGCTGCTCGACTATGGCACCTTGTATTTGGCACGTAAATTTCCGCTTGGATCGAACAATTGCGCCTCTTCACCTGATTCCCAGACGGACTCGCTTTCCCCCCAGTACAGGTCGATAACCGTATTCGTGCCGGAGGCGGTATGGATCTGCACCGCGCCATCGGTGTGCAGGATCAATTGGGGGAAGACAAATACCTTCCGGTCGGCGTCTCTCAGCTGCCAGTTTGCCAGGTTAATCTGATCTTCGCCGGTGTACCGAACGACTACCCACTCGGCGCTGAGCGTGCCGGCGCCAATCACACTCACGATTTCGACGGGAATTTCGATGCCGGGGTCGAAGGTCGCCTGCGGTACAGGGATATCCTGGTTGACGAGGGCGGCAGACGGTTGGACCGCCGCCTGGCTAACCGAACGGTAATTGCGGTCATACCAGAACAAGATCGAACCGGTCACACAAGCCGAGATTAATGCGTTCAAAAGCAGGTACGAGATGAGACGACGTCGATCCATGTATATGAAATCATAGCACAGATTTTCGGTCGCTGAATTAAAAAATCCTGCATTCGCAAGGAATACAGGATTTTCGCTCGATTACGCAGGCGATTATTCTGACGGCAATTTGGTCATGACAAAATCGTCGAACGTTACATCCGCGCCGTCAAGCTGCTCGCCGCTCCAGGCAAAAAGCCCTACATTCCCGGTCGTATAGGTTGAATCGCTGACCGAATCAATCTGCTGTCCGTCCACATACAGGGTCAGCGTGTTGTTACCGCAATCTGCGCCAATGCGGTAGGAGCCAGCACCGGAGGCAATCTGGCTGGATTCAGCCCACTGCCCATCATTGGTCAACAGTGTGTCACCTGCAAAGGTGTATTTGCCGATGGCATATTCTCCTGCGCCTGTCACGGCAAAGTAATAAGATGTGTTGGTGATCTGCAGATTACAAATGATCCCGAATGCCGCGGTCGAGTCACTGGAGTTGTTGTTGGCGGTCACCTCGATGTGGACATTCTCATAGTCCTCGTCATTGGGCGTGCTCCACACGAAATACAAATCCTTGTTGACAAAGAACTTCAACGCATCATTCGAGTATTCGACCGAGCTATCGGCGTCCGTGCCAGTGCCCCAGGTGATATCGCCGCCTGAAAAATCATCCTCGAGCAAAGCTCCGCTGCCCGGAAGGCTGCAAGCCAGAGAGGCAAGTACAAGCACTGCGACCGCAAGCAAAATCCCTGCATTCTTAATGTTCATTTTGTATTCTCCAATGCAATCTTTGGTGTTGCACAAAACCAATGCTATGGTAACTCAGTCATCAGGAAATCATCGAAAGAGACATCTGCCGAGTTCACCTCTTCTCCACTCCAGGTGAATAGAGCAACGCCGCCGCCGACGTAGGACGTGTCTGAGACGGAGGCAATCTCCTGGCCATTCACGTAGAGTGTCACCGTACCATTGCCGCAGTCTGCGCCGACGCTATAGGAGGCAGCCTCTTGCGGGATCAAGTCGGACGATGCCCACTGATCGTTGTTTGTGAGGAAGACATCCTGCTGGCCCTCGGCAGCCTTCGCGATGGCGTACTCACCTGCCGGAGTCATAGCAACGTAATAAAAGTTGTCGGATACCTCCTGCTGGTTGCACATAATGCCAAAAGCCGTGGTGGAGTCGGAGCCGTTATTGACCACAGTCACTTCCATGTGCGTGTTCTGATAGTCCTGATCATTGGGTGTGCTCCAGACAAAGTAGTTCTGAGTGTAGACGATCACCCGCAGCGCGCCATCTGCATATTCCACGGAGCTATCTGCATCTGTGCCGGTGCCCCAGCGGTTGGAGGAAAAATCGTCGCTCAGGATGACCCGCGGGCTGGGTGTCGAGGTGGGTCCATCCGGCGGGGTATCTCCTCCCCCTCCGGTCACGGCATTGCACGCGAGCGCCGCCAATGCCAGGATGGCAATAACCAGAATAATCCTATGATTGCTTTTCATGAAACTTTCTCCTTTGGCTGCAAAATATCGACAGGACTTCTCCGCCTGTGGGCGATATTTTAACATTCCCCTCTGGATTTTAGATAAAAATTACATAGCATTTTTGGGGATTGTCAACTCATTGTAAGCGCCACCCAATCCCCTATCTGCTTTTGTTCGTTCAAGCGCAAGCCTTTCGCCTGTGCGGCTTCTATGACCCCCTGCGCCTGCTCCTGGAGGATCCCGCTCAAGATGATGCCGCCACCCTTTTCCATAAGATCGGCCAGCCCCGCATCGAACAGACGGATGATCACCGGCGCAAGGATGTTTGCAACGACGAGCTGCGATTTGTGAAAGGGAAAGCTGCGATCCAGGATGTCCTGTACTGAGCCAACGCCGAGAATTAGCTCATCCCCGAGCCCATTGGTTTGGGCATTTTCACGCGCGTTGAGGATCGAGCCAGAATCGATGTCCACGCCAAGTGCGGAAGTAGCCCCCAGCTTGAGGGCCGCGATCGAAAGGATCCCGGAACCGCAACCGATATCGATCATCCGAAATTCCTTATTCGATAATCGAAGAACGGTGATTGCCTTTTCGATCAATTCGAGGCAAAGCTGCGTTGTGGGGTGTGTCCCCGTACCAAACGCCATACCGGGATCGATCTTGATAGCGACACGATTTGGATCCGGCGACTCCATCCAGGCCGGGACGATGACCAGGCGTGCCCCGACCAGAATCGG
>DATHTL010000175.1:0-36498 GCA_035463255.1 Anaerolineales bacterium
AAACCGTAATATTCACATAGATAGACCAGGTTCAAAATATCTTTCTTGAAGCATGAGCCGCCAAAGCCCACGCTTGCCCGCAGGAAGTACTTGCCAATGCGCTCATCGCGACCGATCGCATTTGCCACTTCACTAATATCCGCTTCGGTCTTTTCGCAAAGCGCGGAGATGGCATTGATCGAGGAGATGCGTTGGGCCAGGAAAGCATTGGCTACCAGCTTGGATAATTCACTGGACCACAGATTGGTGGTGATAATGCGCTCGCGTGGGACCCAATTCGCATACAACTCGACCAGCTTCTGGATCGCCTTTTGACCTGATTCCGTTTCGCGTCCGCCGATCAGCACCCGGTCGGGGTTCTCCATGTCGCGTACGGCCGTGCCTTCGGCCAAAAACTCAGGGTTTGACAACACGTCGAAGTGAAGCCCCCTCCCGTTGGAGTTGAGGATCCGCTCCATGGCCTCCGCGGTGCGTACGGGGAGGGTGCTCTTTTCCACGACGATCTTCGAAGAGCTCGAATTCTCCAAAATCTGGCGGGCGGTCTTTTCCCAGTATTGCAGGTCCGCTGCCCGGCCGGCGCCCTGGCCGAAGGTTTTGGTGGGCGTGTTGACACTGACAAAGATGATATCTGCCTCGGCAATGTGACGGTTGATCTCTGTAGAGAAAAACAGATTTTTGCCGCGCGTTTTTCGAACGATTTCATCCAGCCCCGGCTCGTAGATCGGGAGCTGGTCAGACTGCCACGCCGCGATGCGCGCCTCGTTGATATCTACGATCACGAACCGGTCCTCCGGACAGTGACTCGCGATGATAGGCATGGTGGATCCACCAACATATCCTGCACCGATACAAAGAATGTTTGTCATACGATAAATCCTTTTCGTTGTAAAAGTGTTTACCGGTCACGGATTGTGCCCGGGGCAAAATATCGGCTGAGCAAGCGTCCCAGCCTTGAATAGACATATTCCATTACTTGACGGGGAATCCCTGTAAAGGTAACTCTGATGGGGAGCCGGGGAGGGGACTTGTCCGGGAAGCTTGATCCGTAAAAGCATTCCCTTAGACTTCATACACCCGGGCAATCATACCGCAAAAAAAGAGAGCCAGAAAAAGCCAAGCTCTCCTTTCATGGGTTTAACATTATTTTCTAATCTGGAGTGGGAAAGGCTCAGGAAACTGCCAGTTTTTGTTTTGCCCGCATATTTTTCACAAATACAGTGACTTTCTGATCCATATCATGCGGATATTCATACCCCAATCCCTTGCCCACTTCCACAGCCACATCGCGGAAAAGCTCCATGGTGCGAAAGAGAGCCTGCCAGTTGTCCGAGACCGACGCGCCTGCATATGTGTTCTCGAGCCGGGATCGCATTTCTGGGGTCAGACGTTTCATCAAGCCTTTGCCAAGCCAGCCCACCGGCAGCGACCAGTTATGATCCAGCTCCACGCGCCATTCCAACATGGGGCGCAGGTACACGTGCTTCATATCGTAATCGAGACACCATTTCGCGGGCAGGAGCTCGCCACGCAGCAGGCATTTTGCCACGTAGGGCGCATCGCTGAAGAAGTCGTTGATCGCTTTTTGGTATTCTTCATTTGTGGGCCGCTTCGGAATGTATGCGGTGTGAGTTGGGGATTTCATTCCTTCGGTCAGGCCATCCTTGTCGAGCAGGATGCGGTATCCCGCGTCCAATTCGGCCTGCAAAGATGGAGCCTGGACAATGCGCTGCAGCAATTCGATCGGCCAGATGGTAAAGTCGATCTTGAGCCCATCTGCATATTGTGTGACATTGGCTGTTTTTTCGATGCCATGATCCGGGTCGGCGGAAATCGGGTCCCAGTAGACGACAAGCACTTCGCCAAAGTCATCCAGCCAGCTTCGATCTTCAAAATAGGGATGGATATCTTCAACGATGATGATCACATCGTGATCGGAGAACGCATCCACAGTGGTGCCAGGGACCGCGCGGGTGCTGGTGAGCAGCATCGCCCGAAGGTCATTCCGCTGCTCCGCCCATTCGATTAATTTGTGGATGACCTCATCTCGAGGTTCGAGAGGCTGACTCATCTTCCAGGGTTGGCTTTGTCTATCACGTTACAAACGTGACCTACTTGAATAGTGCCTGGATGTCATCGAGATGACCATTGCGGTGCAGGGACCGGTTCATGCGGAACTGCGTTTCGGTGGCGGCAGCGTGTTCCTCCATCTGCCTGACCTGATCGTCTGTCAGCATCTCGAGCGCGGCATCCACGGCCTCGGCGGAGGACAGGCAAAGCTCGATGGCGGTGCGCGGCGCCAGCGCCTGACAGATCACTCGCAGCGAATCATTGACCACGCCCGCGTCGATAAGAGAGGCGTTAAAGCCCTCCGTTTGCCAGCGGCGCAGGATCATCAGCACACGTTGGTCCCAGAAGGCAAGGTGGGCAAGCAGCGCCGCGACCGTCCAGCCGTAGTCTGTGGAACGGGCGAGATCTTCCTCCGAAAGTCGCTGTACAAGCGTTTGAAGACGGCGACGGGATTCCGCGTTCTGTTGTGCATACGGGAATGTCATTTTGTAGCTCCTTGAAATGACCCAACCTAGCGAAGGTTCATCTGCTTTCATTTTCATGAGTCTGGCCATCCTTCGCAAGGTTTTAGAGGCTGTTATCGCCATACACTTGCATACTTCTTGCGATATTTAACGTCTGTCTCGGTATCGATCAATCCTAGGGCTCTGGCTTTGATGCTGTCATCCTGGACTTCATCATACAAATTTCGAAGTCCCTGAATGATGTCATAGCGGATCAGTGACCAGTTCTTTTCCGATGTGCAATCCCTGAACCGGTCGGCAAGCGTATCCACCACTGTTTTCTGCATCCTCTTTTGCGTGCCAACTTTCCAGATCGATTGCAGCGTATGCCTGGCGGTAACGAACTTTTCATCCTTTGTTACGGCCATCAGTTTGGGGAAGTCCTCCTGCATCCGGTTTTCCGGGTCGCTCTTGGCAAGGTTGGCCAGAACCTGGGCCGAGATGGCCCGCACATGGTTGTCTTTGTGTCCCAAACCTTCCACCAGCGAGTCCCAGATCTCATATGCCCAGTCAACCGGTTTTTCGGTTTCGTTGAGGATATAAGTATATGCCTTGTTTTGCAGCTCCCGATCTCCGGAGCGAAGATTATCGAGGTGCTTCTTTGTTTGATTATTCATATATATCTCTTTTGTAGGTCGGGCTTTCGGCCTGACAGGTCCTGCTACGGGTGGATTGAATTGCGAACCCGCCCTACTCCACAATTTCGGATTCATACCTGCGCATGATCTCGTTGTGCTGCTCACGGGGAGCTTTCTCGAGTTCATTGATCAGGTCGCGCAGCCGCGGGGTGAGGATAATGAGATAACGGACGGGCTCTTGAGACACAACATAATCATGTGGAACGCCGGCGGGCACAAACACGGTGGTTCCCGCGGGCGCCTCCACCTGTTTGTCGCGAAGCCGGAAGGTCAGGGTTCCCTCCAGCACATGCCAGGCTTCATCGTCCGCGTAGTGAACATGAAGGTAACCTGCACCGCTGCCACTCCACTCGTGAACGTCGAAGGATTGCCCGGTTGCAGCAATCGGCTGCTGTCCCTCCGCTCGGTGCTTGATATCGGGAACGATTATCGCGTCGGTCATCGTTTAATTCTTTCCTCTCTTGTTGGGCTAACACCAAATGAGAGCCTTACGTAGGTCAGGCTTTTCGCAGATCGCGCGATAGCGGGATAGCCTGACACATTACGTCAATATAAAAATTGGCGGGTGCTCTGTAAACCCGCCCTACACGTATCATCTGCTTAGCTTTCTTTGTAAATCCGTGAGATGCTCCAGCTCATGCATTGCAAGCGAACGGGCCCGCCAGTATACAGATTCTTTACGCTTTTTTTCTTCTTCGCGGATAAACCGTTCCCACTGTTCCTCAGTGAGCGAAGCCAGGACTCGCGCGAGGACGGCCCGGCGGAGCTTAAAATAATTCAGTAGATCTGAAAAATCAAGCAGGTCAAAGCGCAGCAGTTTTCCCCACTGCCGCTCCGAGTGAATATCAGGAAAGAGTGGCTCGTCGAGAAGCAGCGCCAGATAGATCGCCTCCGAAGATCGAGCCTCGGAATGGATGAGGTGCGCCAAATCCTCTGTGAGAGAGCGCTCGCCAACACCGAGGGGCTGGCACAGCTGCTCACGCGTGAGTCCTGCACTCAGGCGTTCTAACTGGACAGGGGTATCTAACAAGAGATCCATGACTTTAGCGATGTTCGCCTTCGTCAGGGCGGTGGGGATCTCTTTTTTCATTTGCACCCATTAACGAGTGGAGCCGTCATCCACCGGCTCGAAGCCCAGGTCGGCCCGGGCGTTGGTAATGTCCCAGAAGGCTCCTTTGTTGTTCGAGACCCCGTAGTAGATTCCGAAGGCCATATTGGTGGTCAGGCTTTTCTCCACGAGCTGCACCAGGTCGCGGTGACTGAGCCAGATCCTTCGATTCTGCGAATACCTGGTTGGGTCATCGTCTTTCAGGACCGCGCCGATGCGGAGACAGATCGCTTTGATTCGCCAGCGGTCTGAGTAGTAGCGCGCAATCGCTTCCCCGAAGACTTTGCTTACACCGTACTCGCTGTCCGGGCGAACGGGGTCCTCTGGAGAGACCATGGGCGGATTCGGCTCGGTGAATGTGTATGACTCTGGCTCGAATCCCTGATAGGCCCCAGTGGCATGATTGGAACTGGCAAAGACCACTCGCGGTACTCCGTGCTCACGAGCAGCTTCAAAGATATTGCGTGTGCCAATAATATTGGCGCGCAGCACAGATTCCCAGGTGGCATCCACACGTGGGTCACCCGCCAGATGAATAATGGCATCCAGCGGGCGGAAGCGCTGGATCACCTCGGATAGCTGTCCATACTCGGCTATGTCTGCCGAAACTACCCGGTCCGAAAATGGTTCCTCCTGGTCCAGCCCGTACACGTCATGATTATTTTGCAGCGCTTTGTAAAGAACAGTGCCGATCAAACCGTTGATCCCTGTGATTAGCAATCGCATTCGATCCATACCACCTCAACATGTATGTTGTTGTTAAACAAAAGCCGCATAAGATCCCAGGCTGGATGTTATGCGGCAATGAATACAGGTTAAGTATAGCATGGCTGTCAAGTGCGACTCTTGCGAAAAACGAAAGAAAGCCAAATGATAAAATGATATTCAAAGTCACGTCATTCTGAGCCGAAGGCGAAGAATCTCTACTACGATGTGCGAGACACTTCGCTCCGCTCAGAGTGACATACCTCTGGGAATAAAAACTCCCGCTGGCACAAGTCAGCGGGAGAGATAAATCGCGGAAGATTGCTTATTCGTCTTCAGAAATTTTTTTGCTCAAATACGTGCCGCCATCCAAAACATGCCGGATGCCGTGGATCACGTCGAAGACATCATCTTTTAGCACATAACCGCGCGCACCCGCCACGAGAGCTCGTTTGACATACTGGTCCGATTTCCAACTGGAAATCATCAGACAGGGCAGCTTGGGATATTGTTCGCGGATCCGCGAAACCAGCTCAATCCCACTGGTGTGCGGAAGAACCACATCCACCAAGGCCAGGTCGACCTGCAGGTTTGGCAGCCGCTCCAGCGCTTCTTCCGCGGTTTCTGCCACATCGGCGATCTTAAAGTTGCCCTTTTCATGCAAAACCCTTACGAGTGCATCAGCCATCAACTTGTGGTCTTCCACGAGAAGAATTGAGCACATGGTCACGCGGGTTTCCTTTCATTGGGGATTTCAATGATGACTCGTGTCCCCTGTCCATCTTTGGAACTCACTTCTAATTGACAACCCAGCAGGTTCAGGCGATCCTGAACGATTAACAGCCCGTGGGATGCCTTGGCATCTTTCATAATTTTCTCGGCGTCAAAGCCTTTGCCTTGGTCAATGACAGTAATGCGGCCGAGTCCATTTGTCTGCTCCAGGGTGACTCTGGCGTCTGAGACGCCGGCATGTTTGACAACATTGAAGAGCAACTCGCGTATGGCCTGAAATAGGACCATACGCATATGGTGCTCCAGTTCACTGAAATTTACTCTTGCCTCCAGATCGATGTGTAAGCCATACTGTTCCTTCATCCGGAACGCCAGCCACGTCATCGCCTCAGCCAATCCCTCTCCGTGTAGGACAACCGGGTTAAGATCAATGCTCAAATTCCGGGTAATGGCAACGGCTTCGGAGAGCGCCGCCTGAATCTGGTCGAGCTCCGAATAAGCCCCGGCTGAAAGCTTGTCTCGCTCGAGGTATTCGTTCAGAAACGATAATTGTGCCTTAATGGCAAACAAACGCTGCTGCAGGTCGTCGTGCAGTACCTGGGAAATGCGGTGGCGTTCTTCCTGTTCCACCAGGCTCAATTTGGAAGCGAGGTTGCGGATCTTGACCTCAGATTGGACGCGCTCGCTGATATCTGTGGCGAGGATGGCGATCCCACTCATTTGATCGACTCCAAGGCGATAAAGGGAAAGCTGTACGGGTATGTGCGTCCCGCTGCTCGTTTGAAGGTGGAATTCCTCTCTCATCGCATAAGATCCAGCTTTTCCAAGGATTTCCTTAAAAGCGCCTTGCTCCTCCAGCACGACCATGTCCTGAAATAAAGTGCCAATCATTCCTTCAGGATCTCGTTGGACCATCTCGCCAAAGCGGGAATTACAGTAAAAGATTGTTCCATCAGGGATCAAAGTCACCGCGCCCTCGTTCATCGACTCGACCATCATACGGTATGGGATCTCTGATTCGTTGAGAGTCACCACCTGGATACCGTGCTCACGATTCACAACGAACGCGTCCACCATATACTCTTGGATCGCGCGCAGGGTTTCTTCGGTCTCTTCGAGGCGGCTCCTCAATTCGGCGGTCTCGTCATGGTCTTGCTGTACCTGCGTTTTCTTCGGCATCCCTCAACCTTTCAACTTTCGCATCATTTACACAGAAACTCTATTTCTGTTCCCGTAAGTCCAGTCCGATCAGGACGCGTTCCGTGTTGGAGAGATCGCCGATGATCTTCTTAATAGGTTCCGGCAACTTCCTTACCAAGGTTGGGATGGCAAGAATCTGGTCTCCACTGGCGAGCTGAGGTTTCTTCAGCAGGTCAATCACCTCGATATGGTACTGTCCGGCGAGATGTTCCTCGCAGATTTTTTTCAAGTTGGCAAAGGCAGCAAGACTCTTCGGAGTTTGTCCGGCGACATACAGCCGCAGTTCATAAGCCTTTTTTGAGCGCTGAGTCCGAGCGCCTGACTTTGATTTTTCCACCGCATACTCCTTTTCTTATTACAGCACTGCAACCATGGATGGATGCGTTTTAAGCATTACTTAACTGTTGCTGAATTGTTGTGTCCGGCGTCCGGCCAGGTCCATTTTTCCGATCTTGATGCCATCGTCGGTCAACAGGAAAGAGCGGATCTCACGCGAGTGGGGCATGCCGCGGGATTTGAGGACAAACAAGCCGCGATGGCGCTCTCCATTGCTCTCCAGGTTGCGCAGGCTGATCCAGGCATCGATCAATGAGGAAATACCCACGACCGTCTGGTCGGGAGCGTCTCCTTCAGAAGTGTAACTTGTGAGTAATGCAGTGATCTGGTTGCTCTTTAAAAAGTCAATCATCCGGGTGACCGCGGCTTTCACTTCAGCCTGGCTGGCGACCGCGAAAAAGTCAGTAATGGGATCCAGGACAACGATCTCCGGTTTGTATTCTTTGACCGCATCATACATCGTTACCAGGTGCATTTCAAGACCATACACGGTGGGACGGGCAACATGGAACCTGAGCAAGCCTTTTTTGACATGGGGTGCCAGGTCAATGCCGATCGAACGCATGTTCCGCAGAATCTGAGCCGTGGATTCCTCGAAGGCAAAATACAAACAGCGTTCCCCGCGCTGGCAAGCTGCATCCACAAGGGCCGCAGCAATACTGCTCTTCCCAGTACCAGCCGTGCCCGTGAGCATAATACTACTCCCCTTGTAAAACCCCTTGCCATCCAGCATGTCGTCAAGCTCCTCGATGCCGGTGGATACGCGTTGGGTGGATGCCTTGTGTTCGAGCATGAGAGAAGTGATCGGCAATACCGAGATGCCATTCTTGCCGATTAGAAAGGGATATTCATTTGTGCCATGCAGGGTGCCGCGATATTTGACGATACGCAGGCGCCGGGTCGAGACCTGTTCGGTCACACGGTGATCGAGCAGGATGACACAATCAGCAACGTACTCTTCAAGCCCGAAGCGGGTCATGGTGCCCTCGCCGCGCTCCGCCGTGATGACGGCGCTCACGCCCTTATCCTTCAACCAGCGGAACAGGCGGTGCAGCTCAGCACGCAGGATGCCTTGATTCGACAGGGCAGAAAAGAGGACTTCGATCGTATCGAGCACCACCCGCTTGGCGCCAATCGAGTCGATGGCATACCCCAGGCGGATGAACAATCCCTCCAGGTCATAATCTCCGGTTTCCTCGATCTCGCTGCGTTGAACGTGAATGTGATCGACGATCAGCTTCTTTTCTTTGCTTAGCTTTTTTAGATCGAAACCGAGCGACGCCACATTCTGCGCCAGTTCCTCGGCATTTTCCTCGAATGCCACAAAGACACCCGGTTCATCATACTGGGTGGCTCCATTGACCAGGAACTCCATGGCGAACAGCGTCTTGCCACAGCCAGCGCCCCCGGCTACGAGGGTGGGCCTGCCTCTGGGCAAACCGCCGCCTGTGATCTCATCCATGCCGGGAATCCCGGTGGGAGATTTGGGCAGGAGTTTTACACTGTTATTTTGATTTCTAGGTGTCAAAAAAGAGTCTCCTTTGAGATCATTTTGAGCAATATAGCTCAAAAATCTATCACCATAGTGAGAGGCAATTTTTATATTTTCTTTGTTAACGTCACTGCTAGGGAGATAATGAACAGGCAACAGAGAAGGCCAACCGGTTGGTTACCGCTGATACCAATGAATTTCCATTTTCAATACTGGAAAATAAGACGGATTATATACGTATAACAGGTAAAAATCAAATTTCGAATACTATCTGTCATATATGGGGCGAGATCAGGCAACCCCCGCTGACTCTATTCTTCGATAGCCCCACCGATCGAGCGTAGATGCTGGCGGAAGGTATACGTGTCCTCCCTGGAGCGCCGGGTCAGGTACTCATCGAATTGAAGCTGTTCACGCAGTTTGGTGCCAGCCCGGATCTGCTCTGCCTGCCGCCGCTCCTTTTGCCAGATGCCATGAGCGGTGGCGAGAATTTCCTCTGCACGCTGGGCCGGTGCGAACAGTACCCCGTCTGCATCCGCAAAGACAATATCTTCCGCGCTCACGAGGAAATCGCCAAACCGGGCGGATGTCAATGCCTGGGGATCGCGCGCGTCGAGTCGCTGTGGACCGGCCGGACAGGTACCGTAGCTGAAAACGGGGAAACCGATCTGGCGCAGCTCGACCGTATCGCGATGGCAACCCCAGACGACGATGCCTGCCAGTCTACAGGCCTGGGCCTCCAGCGTGGTCAGGTCGCCAATGCTGCCCTCATCCCGTCTATCCTGGTTATCGATGACAAGGATGTCTCCCGGCTGCGCAGCTCCCATCGCTTCCAGGAAGATATCCACACTGCCGTAGTGTCTGACCGGGAGAGCTCGTCCCGCAATATGCAAGTCAATGGTTAATGGATGAATACCCGCGGGCGCGACCCGCAGAGGAATCTTCAGCCGTAGACAGGCATCCGCGATCAACGGTGTGGAAAGCTGGGAGAAGGTTTCGGTCAGCTGTTGGTTGTTCATCGTTACAATTCTCACTCTCCTCAATGTCATGCTTCGGTCGCTGAAAAACGCTCCCTCAGGATGACAGATCTCTTTATTGATACCGCGCGATAAGTTCCTGCCCGAGCCGCACGACCTCTCTGGCGAGCAGGTCGAAGTCCTCCTGCCGGCTGCGATGGTTGGCAATCGCGATCCGCAGACAGTAGCGTCCCTGCAACGTGGTGTAGGATGGCACAGCAATGCCTCGCTCGTGGAGCTGCATCAAAATCTCTTTGTTCAATGCACTGAGCTGCTCATCGTTCATGCCACCCGGGTTGAAGCGGAAGCATACAATGTCCAGCCCGATCGGAGCCAGGAGCTCCAAACAGGGGTCGTTCTCCACGAGCTGCCCGAAGTAGCGCGCCTGTTCCACATTGCGCGCGATCATCCGGCCGAAGCGGTCAAGACCGTGTTCCTTGATGGACATCCACACTTTGAGCGCTCGGAACTGACGGGACAACTGCAGCCCGTAGTCGCTGAACCAGTGCCCGGCGGCTAGCCCGCGATCCTCGTGTGCCAGATAATCGGGCGTCAGTGAAAAGGTCCGGCGGTGGGCGTCGTCGTGTCGCACCAGCACACAGCCTGCCTCAAAGGGGACATGCATCCACTTGTGCAAATCAAGGGCGATCGAATCGGCTCGCTCGATGCCCGTGAGCTGGGCCTTTACATTTTCTGCCAGTACAGCCACTGCTCCGATGGCGCCGTCAATGTGAAACCAGAGATCCTCACGCTTGCAAAGATCAGCCAGCGCATTCAGATCATCGATGGCGCCGGTGTTGATGGTGCCCGCGCTGCCGATCACACAAATGGGACGAAAACCAGCCTCACGGTCGGCGGCGATGGCCTGTTCGAGGAGACCGAGATTGATGGTGTAATCCTCGTTCACAGGGATCTTACGGAAGTAATTGTTGCCGATGCCTAACAGCTCGATGGCTTTCTGATTGGAGCTGTGCACCTCAGTAGAAGCGTATACGGTCAGCTTCTGGGGTGCGGCCTGCATACCGGTCTTGCGCACGTCTAAGCCGGCCTTTGTGTTCCGCGCCACCGCCAGCCCGACGAAGTTGGCCATCGAGCCGCCGCTGACGAGTAATCCGCTGGAGTCGCCGGGAAAGCCAAGCACAGCTTTCATCCAGCTGATGACCTGCGCTTCCACCATGTTGGCAACGTGGTTGCCTCCGCCCAGATTCGAGTTCATGATCGCAGCAAGGAAATCCGCCAGTGCGCCAGTCACGGTTCCGTTGCCCATATACCACGCCCAAAAGCGCGGATGGATGGTGCCCATGGGATAAGGAAAGATCGCCTCCAGGAATTCCTGATAGGCCGCCTCAGAGCCGCCCGGTTCCCGCGGCGCCTGCTCCTCAAATCGGGCAGCGACCTCATCAGGCACTGGCTGCCAGACCGGTCGCTCGCGAACTGTCTCTAAATATGTAATTGCGTCATCCACCATGCGGTGAGCCAGCGCCCGCATCTCCTCCCAGTTCTCGGGGTCGAGTGTTTCATACGGCTGAGTATTTTCCATGGGATATCCTTTGTTATGACTAAAATTTGCTTATTCGCTCGAGACGTCTTGTGCCAGGCGAGGTTTACCATGGCAGGCGACAATTGTCATGAGCCAATCGTGTATAAATTTTGATCAGAATTGGAACGAGGTGTAGTGTTCGCAGAATTTGAGCAATGGAAGGTTTTCTTGGATGTGCCGGGCAATATCCTCCACCCTGCATTATCTCGCTTGGCAAATTGAGATAATGCTCGGGCTGGATGCGGAAAGCACCTCCTGATTCCAGCTTCCATACTGTTCGATGATCCGAAAGCCGTTGTAATGCAAAAGCGTTTCCAATTCCTGCGGATGCGTGAAGCGGCAGGCGATGTGCGTTTCTTTCTTGTGATCTCGTTCTCCATCGTTCCAGCGGCGATAGGACGTCCAGTACATGATCTGTGCTAGAGGGTCATAAAGCTGTGTGTAAGAAACCGAAACCCGGTGTCCTTCCATGTTGACATAGCTGTACTCGAATTCCTCCCCTGGCTGATCCCTGAGATCGTGCCCGGAGGGGTTGCGCGTTTCGAAGGCGAAAATTCCCTCCGGCGCAAGATGCCGCTTCACTGAAGTGAACAGCGCCTCCTGGTCCTTTCGCCGCAGAAAAGCCTGAAAGGCGTTCCCGGTGAGCAGGATGAAGCGGTATTGCCTTCCCAGGTCAAAGGAACGCGCGTCCGCCTCCACCCAGTGGATGCTTAGATTTTGTTCCTGCGCCTTTTTGCGGGCATGCTCCAGCATCGGGCGAGCCAAATCCACGCCCGTCACATCCAGCCCGGTCGCGGCGATCGGAAGGGTCACCAGCCCCGAGCCGCAGGCGATCTCTAGTACTGGTCCGCCGATCCCTTTGGCAAGCTCGCAGTAAAACGCGATGCGAGAGGCAGACCGTTCTCCCTCTTCGATGTCGTAGTTTGGAGGGTCAGTAAATTCCTCGAGATTATCATGAGCGGTCATGTTTGAAGATTATTTTCTGGGAAATTGGCAGACATCTCCATCAATTTTTTCGCGATCACCTGCCAGTCAGCTACCTGTTGGTTTTCCACTGCTTTTGGATGAATACCCGATGCCTCTAGAAGCTTGCGCGCCTTTTCTTTCGTCTCGTAATAGCTGGTTGGATGATGCACGGCCAGGTGAAGAAGCTCCAGCGCTTTTTGTCGTTCACCTGTCTCGAGCAAACGTTTCGCCAGCCCGACGAAGATATTCAAGGCAATGGGTGATTGACCATGTTTTACCGCGATTTCCAGGCCCTGTTTGTAAAGCTGACTGGCTTCTCTAAAGTTGTTGGAATCCTGCGCGGTTTTGATATGACCGAACTGCGCCAACCCCCAGGCATAAAACGGCTCGTGCTTGAGGTTTTGCCACAGGTTGAGCGCTTCCCTGAAAAGCTGTTCGGCCACGACATAATCTTTTCGAGCACCGGCAATACAGCCCAGCTCGGCCAAGCAGCGCGGATGCCACCAGCGGTTTCCGGTCGCAATGGCCGCTTGCAAGCCGCGTTGCAGGGCTTGTTCCGCGGCCTCATAATCTCCCTGTATGCGATAGAGATCACCGAGATCGCAGTAGGCCAGCTCCCCCTCCCAGTGGGCGCCGATCTCGAAGCAAATCTCGATACTTTGAAGCAGTGTCTGCTCCGCAAGTTCCAGTTCCCCCTGGGCCGCCCGTAATTTTCCAAGTTCCCGTAACGTATTCTCCAGCCCCAGAAGATCATTGAACTCCTGGCTGAGAAGGACCGCCTCTTCGAGCAACTGCTGAGTCAGAGGCAGGTCGCCAAACCAGAGAGTGACAATCCCCAACGTGCGATTGACCAGAATACGACTCCGAGAATCTCCGTGTTCCAGACAGATGGACAGACTTTTGCGCAAGGCTGTTTCTGCTTTGACCAGTTGTCCCTGTGCAATATCCACGTTGCTGATCATGAACAGGGTTTTGGCGATTCCCCATGGTTCGTCGATCTTTGTAAAGATGGCAAGAGCCTCTTCCAGAGATCGCTCAGCGTCGCGATACAAACCGGGCAAGAAGCTGGCCCATCCCAGCCACATCAGGCAAAATGCCCCTCGATACCGGCTCTGCTGCGTATTCCCGCGCATATGAGATCGAACAAGCTCCATGCCTCGTCTGGTGATTTCCAATCCATGTGTTTTGCCAGTGTGCAAAGCCAGAACGCCTTGCAACACGAGCAAATAGCCCATAGTGCTCTCGTGCCTCTCACGTAGCGCAGTATCCAAATCATGATCAGTTGAAGCTGCCAGAGCTGTTGTAGCTTGCTGAAAAGCAGACTCCGCCTCCACCAGCTTTCCGTTCATTTCACTATACAAAAACAAACTTTCCGCAGACTGCTCCATTGCCTGTACATCCCGCAACTTGACGGCCTGTTGCCAGGCGGCTCGGATATTGTCAATATCGGCGGTGATCCTCTTGACTGTATCCAACTGTGGTCCACCTTTTAGCCACTTGACCTGCTGTTCAAGCAAGGCATTGTAATAACGATAATGAGCATTGCGGATCTCGTTGTATACATCCGGGCTCTTCTGCAATTGTTCAAAGGCGAACTGACGGATCAGCTCATGGATTTCATAACGCCCCTCCACGCGGCGCAACAAGGCTTTGTCGACCAATGATGAAAGCACGTGTAAGCTAGCTCCAGCGACGGACTCTGACGCATCGCGTGAGCATCCCCCCTTGAAAAAAGATAGCTTTCTTAAAGCACTTTGTTCTTCTGCCGTAAGTTGGCCCCAGGTCTGCTGCAGGATGGCGCGCATACTGCGATGTCGCTCCAGCACATTGCGCAGGGAGGTCTCGAGAAGATCGAAACTGCGCTCGATCTCATCCGCAATTTCCTGACAGGACATTAGCCGCACCCAGGGCGCGGCCAGCTCTATGCCTAGCGGCATACCGTCCACGAGTTGACAGATCCGAACCACGGCGTTCCAATCCTCAGCGGTCAAGGCGAAATCGGATTTAGCTTTTTGCGCCCGCTGCAAAAAGAGCTGAATGGATGGGTAATGTTCCAGCGTTTGTGCAACCGATTCAGGGACAAGGGACTCCTGCGGAAATGGCATGCCCTGGACGTCGAATACCCATTCCTCTTGAAGCCGCAAGCGTTCGCGCGAGGTGACAATGAGTTTGAGCTGTGGCGCCGTTTGCAGGATTTCAACGATCAGACTTTCTGCGGCGGGGTGCTCTTCAGTAGAGAGTGCAGATAAGAACTGTTCAAAATTATCAAGAATCAGTAAATAGTTCTTTGGGCGAAGATGATGCAGTAGCTGCTCTTTGGGATCAGCCTCTCCCTGTAAATTGATCTGGATAGCCTCCGCAATCGCAGACACAATGAAGGCACTATCGGTCACCGCCGCGAGCGAGACGAAAGCCATCCCGTCGCGAAACGCGTCGCCGGCGCAAACAGCCGCTTCTACAGAAAGCCGCGTCTTTCCAATCCCGCCAGGCCCTACCAGTGTGACCAGACGACAATCCGGGTTCTCGGTCAGCAGCCGGGTAATTTCCAAGAGCTCCTGCTTGCGCCCAAGGAAGGGTGTTGGCTGGACAGGCAGATTTTTTACAGGCCTGGATATGATTTGATGCCGAACGCTGGCCTTGCTTTCAGCAGACTGACGATTTGTTTTGATCTCTTCGTACAGAGCGGTTGTCTCGGGGGTTGGCGTAGTTCCGATTTCCTTTTCCAGCAGCTCGACATAAAGCTCATACTGCCGGATTGCCGCCGACGATTGTCCGGCTTGATGATACAGCTGGATCAACTCATACTGGGCCGGCTCATGTAACGGGTCGAGGCTGAGCCAGCGCCGGGCGTAGGGGATCGCCGCATCGAAATCGCCATTGCTGCTAAGCCAGTTCACCAGGCGTTCCAGCGCCGCGGCAAAACTCTGGCGCAGGCTTTCTGTTTCGAAGTATTGCCAGTCATCGAAGGTGACTGCATCGCGCAGAGTGAAGCCGGCTAAAAAGTCCGCTTGATATAAGGCGACAGACTCTTCTAAAAGAGGGACACAATCGGGACAAGTCTGTTGTGGCGGGTGGTTGTGGGTGGAGCAGGAGTTGAGGCAAGCGCGAAACCCGGCCACATCAGACCATATCCCATCGCCGGTCAATGCGACGGTTTCACTATCCAGGAGCAGAAGCCCTTCGCCGGCCTCGCGGTTGAGCTCAGATAGGGCCCGGCGCAGGTTGCCTCTGGCCTGGCTTTGGGGGAATTCCGGCCATAAGAGCGCAGCCAGGCTGTCGCGACTGTGAGCATGCCCGGTAACGGCCAGGTAGGCGAGCATGGCCATGGTTTTGCGGCGGCTGATTTCCACTTGTTGGCCGTCTCTTTCCAGTCGCGGCGGACCGAACAAGGTGAGCTTTGTTTCGCTCATTTTGAATCTCTCCTCAGTAAGTCTGATTGTATCCGCAAATCCTACAATATTCTCGTGAATCCCCGGGAATCAATTTATGGGACGCATTCGGGCGCGTTCCTGAGACGGTCCATCCGTATAGTAAGGCAATGTTCGACATAAAAAGGGAATGAAAGGAAGATAACGATGGATGCTCTTACTTCACATGTGTGATCTGATTTCAAGCGGGCGCGTTTTTGGGGCGTCGTCAACCGCATCTGGGCAAGGTTATTGGGTCAGCATGTGAACCTGCCGTCTTTTCAGGAGATCAAGAACTATCTGCACGGCGGAGTTCCCGTCTATCGGGGCATCAAGGCTGTAAAGCTGGAGCAGGTTGTCGGGAGCCTGAACCGCCAGCATGCTTTCGATCGCTCCTTCCGGCCTTCCGATTCGACATCCTCCGAGCGCTGGCAACGCGTGGACCGCGCTTTCTATAAAGGGATCAGGCTGGCTTTATCAGGTGGGTGACATATGTTTCGTGGTTAACGGCCATCACCGCGTTTCTGTGGCGCGCGGACACGGACAGGTGTTCATCGAAGCGGAGGTTCGGGAATGGGTAGGCGATGTCGATCGTAGATCCAGATTGATATTTAAGGATTTGCAGCGGTTGGCAACCAATCCAACTTAAAAGTGATTCGTAATTCAATTAAAAACATCCCGCCAATTTGCTGGCGGGATGTTTTAACTTCTGCATATGCAATTGGATTCTATTTCGCTCTCATCCGGTTGTTGCGCGGGTTATGCTCCACTTCGGCCAGGCCTAGCTCTTCCATCAACGGCGGAATGTACATCGCGAATCGCCCTCGGAAGCCTTTCTTGAGTCCGTACCAACCGCCGATCGGGTTCTTCGGCGAGCGCGCCCAGTGTTCGACCGTGCCTTCCACGGCTTCCTGTTTTTCGTCCTTGCTGCCCAGCTCCATCCAATCCCCGTGCTGTTTCAGCATGGTGTGCAGGTCTGCCAGACAACGGTAGTCGTAATGCAACACCGTTGTGCCAACAGTGCAAACTAAAATGTCCTTCCCATCTTTGCTATCTACATACATTTCATATTCCGACGTGCCGGGTGGGGTCTTCAATTTCCAGGGATTGTCTTTTGTTCTCTTTTCCATGATTGACCTCTTTCTAACTTGAGTTTGGACTCAACCTTTTGGGGCACGGACTGTACGGAAGACACGGCTTTCTTTCCGTTTTTTATGGAAGTTTCCGTGTTGCCCATATACAAAAACCATGCTTATTCCGCATTGAGATTCTTTTGTGTTACTTTTTTGCGTGCTGAATGGCTTCCGCTTCTCTCTTTAGATCCGCGGCAAATCGTTCGAAAGACTCGTCAAAAGAGGGGATAGCTCCGGCAAATAGAGGAAAAAGCGGACCGCCGATCTTTTCCGTCATCGAAAAGAGTGTACCTCTGCCCTGGCCTTTCTCGAGCCTGTATACGCGGCTCCCCATGGCATCGCCCCACACCAGACGCTTTTCCGGCACAAACTCCTTTACTTTTAATTTGAACGTCCGCTTTTCATCCAGGATGGATTTAAGTTCGATAGCTCCGCCTTCCCGGATTTCACCTTTTATGGAAGTAACCGTAGAATTCCAGCGCGGAAAATCCGCGGCGTGGGTGAGCAGAGCCCACACGATCGCCGGGTCCGCATCAATAGTCGTGCTGACGGATGTTTCCCTGCTAAACGTCCTTCGTATGGTTTTTGCTTTGCGCTCTTTTTTCTCTATATCTGCCCGTCGATTCATTTCTAAACTCCTTTTCTAATTTAGACGATCAGGAGCTTGAAAACGATAGGTAGCTTATGAGTTTTCTTCCAGATATTTTTCTATCACCTGCCGGTTGTGTTCAAGATGGTGGAGCTGGAGCTCTGCTGCCCCCGATTGGAAGGGGTCGAGTTCCCGCAGGATCTTCATCCGCAGGTCGAACAACTCATCCCGGCTCCTGCTTTCCGCCTCACGCGCCATTTCGATCTTAACCAGCTCTTCCTGCGTTTTTTGCTTCGGATTAAAGATGCCATTCAGCTCCGTGCACTGGTGACAAATGCCCTGTTTATTGATCAACGAACAGCGATGGTCGAAAATCTCGATCATCTTACTGCGGCTGACATGCAAGTGATGTTTCACCATCGCCTCGCTCAATTGAAGGATCTGCGAAATCTCCCTGACCTTGAAACCATAGACTTCCTTTAACAGGATGACAAGGTGTCCTTCCAACGGAAGGGATTTGGAGATGCATGTAAAACAAAAGGCGATATGTTCCTTGATCTCAAAATTCCCCTGCGGTGATGTCTCCCGGATGCGTAAGGCTTCCCGAAAGAATTGCTGGTTGCCCAACGCGGCATCTTTGCAGATATCTGTTACATTTTCGGGCCAACGTTTTTTCGACTTCAACAAATCCCTGGCAAGGTTGGATGCGATGCTGAATACCCAGGTTTTCAACGATGACTCCCCTCTAAATGTATCGATCTTTGAATGGGCTCTAACGTAGGTCTCCTGAACCAGATCCTCGGCATCCTGAGCGCTGGCAGTCATTCTTAAGAGGAAGGATTTCAATTCCCCTTGAATGGTTACAAATTGCGTTGTCAATTCATCGGCTCTCATTTTCGCTGCCTTACCATTAAATCTTGGTAGCGTTTGTTTTCATCAATTGTCGACTATCTGGATTTGTGCCTGGAAAAGTATAGCAGATTCTCTTAGATAACAAAAAACTCCCGCCAATATTCATCGACGGGAGTCTCCAGTTCTCTAGTCTCGACTCTCTACTTTTTGCTCCCCATATAACTTTCGATGCACCACGCTCAGTGCCCGCACCTGTTCCGCTGCGTGATAAGACGACCTCACCAGCGGATTCGACTCCACCCACTTGAATCCAATCGAGTAGCCATACTCGCGCAGCTCGGCGAATTCTTCCATGGTGTAGTAACGCGAGATCGGCATGTGTTTCTTGCTCGGCTGCAGGTACTGACCGATGGTCAGAATGTCCACACCCCACGAGCGCTGGTCACGCATCACGGCTTTGACCTCGTCCATTTCTTCGCCGAGACCGACCATGATGCCCGATTTGGTCAGCACCTCGGGGTCGAGTTTCTTGGCATTGGACAGGGTCGCGGCCGCCCACTCATAGTTATCCTGCGGCTGGACCATCTTGAACAGTCGCGGCACGGTCTCTACGTTGTGGTTCAGAATCTCAGGACGCGCCTCCATCACGATCTTCAGCGCTTCGAGCGAGCCCTTGAAATCGGGGATCAGCACTTCGATAGAGCAGCCCGGCAGCAGCTCGCGGATGCGCCGGATGACCATCGCAAAGATCGGCGCGCCGCCATCCCGGCGCTCGTCGCGATTTACCGAGGTGATGACCGCGTGTTTGAGTTCCATGGCTCTGACGGCCTGCGCCACGCGCTCGGCTTCGCCCCAGTCCATCATCACGGGCTTGCCATGTTTGATATCACAGAAGGCACAGGTGCGTGTGCAGACGTCACCAAGCATCAAGAAGGTGGCGGTGCCGCTGCCCCAGCACTCACCCAGATTGGGGCACATGGCCTCTTCACAGACCGTGTGCAATTCTTTTTTCCGCATCAGTCCATGCAGCCATTGGTACGTCTCGCCCGAGGGCGCGCGCACCTTGATCCAATCCGGCCGGCGCAGCGGGCGGACGTCACTTTCGGGAATAACTCGGTCTCTCGTAGGAGTAACTGGCATAAATCCTCATATGTCATTGCGAGCCCGAAGGGCGAAGCAATGACGGAAATTATTTCACCTTTCTCACTTTCAATCGCAAACCTTTTATTTCGACGACTTCCACCCGGTCGCCCTTACCGATCGGCTCTGATGTGTCCACCGACTCGGCAGTCCACAGCTCAGATCCTAGTTGGACTTGTCCTCCGGTTCCCGCAACTGCGGTCCGGGCTATGCCCATTTTCCCGATGATGGATTCAATCCCTGAGCTGATCGGTACATGCAGTGCGCGCAGAGCGAACATGAGGATAGTAAGGAACATCAACCCGATGACGAACCCTGTGCCAATCACCAAGGGTACAGACACGCGCTGGAATTGTGGCACACCAGGCGAATTAAACAGAACCAACGCACCGATAATAAAGGACGCCACCCCGGCCACCGTCAACGCGCCGTGAGTGGGCGCTTTGATATCGAGGATAAATAACACAAAAGCGGTGATCAAAAAGATAATGCCAAACCAGTTGACCGGCAGCACGCCCATCCCATACACCGCCAGTGTCAGACAGACCACGCCGATGAAACCGGCCACCCAGCCGCCCGGGCTGGAGATTTCAATGAGAATGGCCTGCACGCCGATGGCCAACAGCAGGAACGCAATATTGGGGTCGGTGAGGAAGAGCAGGAAGCTCTCGATGAAGCTCATGTTGAGCGGCACAGTTTCTACATTGGTTGTGTCGATCGTGCGCGGCCCATCGTCCATTTGAACGGTGAAACCATCCAGCACCTGCAGCAGGTCTTCGAGATCATCCGCCACAAAGTCGATCAGGTTCGCTTCGAGGGCTTCATCGGCGGTGGCAGCTCTGGCTTCATCGATCATCGCCTCGGCCAGGCCCAGCGCCTCTTCTCCGCGCGGTGTCACCAGCGGGCGGATCGACGCTTTGGTGATCTCCTTCGCCTTGGCCTCCGCGGTGGATGTGAGATTCTCACCCGAGCCGCTGATCGGGCTGGATGCGCCAATCGAGGTTTCCGGCGCCATCGCGGCCGCGTGCCCTGCCATGGTGATCATCGCCCCGGCGCTCCCGGCGATGGCGTTTTTCGGGGCTACGTAGACCACAACCGGCACGTCGCTGGCCCGGATCTCGCGCATGATCTCGAGCATCGTGTCGATGCTTCCGCCCGGTGTATTGAGCTGAATGACCAGCACCTCGGCGCCGCGGCGATCGGCTACTTCAATACCGCGACGGATGTATTCGAGCATGGGGGGCATAATGGGTCCATCGGCATTCATCACGAGCGCCAGCGGCGCACCATCCTGTGCACGCGCAGGCTGGAACGCCAGGGAAAACGAGGCGAAAAGGATCACTGCCAAAACAAACGTGCGGCGGATGGATTTCATCACAAATTCTCCATGGTGTGATTATTATAATGGTTTATGCCGGGACTCACGCCAGAACTAATAAAATTTTTACAGCAGGCAGTGAAATCAAAAGGGAGGCTCATTTGAGACCCCTTTTGATTACGTTAGAGCAAGATAGATCGTGCGGATGCTCAGCAGGATGATCAACGTGCCGACCAGGATCATCAGCCCTTTGACCGGGAGACTCTTCGTCACTCGCGCTGCCAGAGGCGCGGCCATGGCTCCACCGATCAACAAGCCGAGAATGATTTGCCAGTATTGAGAAAAACTCAATGTGATGACGAAAATCACCGATTGGGCAAATGTCACGAAGAATTCCGAGAAGTTAACCGACCCGATCGTTAGCCTGGGATTCTTTCCACGCGCAACCAGGGTCGTTGTCACAACGGGTCCCCAGCCGCCTCCGCCGATGGCATCGCAGAACCCGCCGATGACTCCGAGCACGCTCACGCGGGCGGTATGCGTCCCGTCGTTGACATGTCCGCTCTGGTTAAATGCCTTGTAGAGAATAAAAGCGCCCATGATTAGCAGATAGGCTGAGATGTAGGGTTTGAGAATATCACCATCGATCGATGTGAGCAGGTAGGCGCCAGCCACACCGCCAATCACGCCGGGAATGAGCAGCCGCTTGACGAGATTCCAGTCAATGTTGCCTAGTCGCCAGTGGGCCGTCCCCGATATACCTGTTGTGACCACTTCCGCCATATGAACGCTTGCCGAGGCAGCTGCAGGAGGGAGTCCCAGGCTAAGCAGGAATGTGTTCGAACTGACGCCATACGCCATGCCAAGTGCGCCGTCGATGATCTGGGCAATGAAACCGACGAGAACGTAGAGCAGAATGCTGAGGTCCATGATGCATGTCTCCTTCATGAATCGATGAATGGTTCTTACATCCCGGTTGCCCTCAAACGATAAAGTATTCAGATGTAGCATGTTTTGGGTAAATAAAAAAGCGCATCAGGATGCGCGGGTTCTAGGTCTATACAGTCATAGGCTTATTGCGAAGGGCATTTTGGCGCTGGATGATGTCTGCGAGCGAAGTGTTATCCAGGATATTCGCAATAGCATTTCGCACATCGCTCATGGCCAGGCGCAAGCCACAGGTCTTTTCATCGGGACAGTCACATGGCTCATACGCCATCTGGCTCACGCACTTAATCGGAGCGATTGGACCATCGAGCACGCGGAAAATCTGGCCGAGAGTGATTTTGTTAGCGGGCCTGGCAAGATAATATCCGCCGCCAACTCCCATCTTGCTGTGCAGAAGTCCCGCGTTCTTAAGCGTCAATAAGATTTGCTCAAGAAACTTCGGAGAGATCTGTTCGCGTTGAGAGATTTCCTTGATTTGCATCATAGCGGGGGAACTGCCTTTCGCGGCAGTTTCCGCCAGAGTGATCATTGCCCTGAGGCCGTATTCGCCGCGCTTGGATAATCTCATAGGATGCCAGGAAAGTCTACTTCTTCTATAGACTTTATTTGCTTTAATAATAATTCAGTGAATAAATGATGTCAAGTAGCTTCCAGGAGGGACACGACCTCTGGTTCCCCCAATGCGCTGTGCAGATCGGCGCTTTTCATGATGATCGCTGTGTTACGGACTCCCGAGCCTAAGGAAACTTCCTCTTCTGCGAGGACGCTTGTGTCGAGCAACGTCCTGACCTGGTTCTTCAACCCAAACGGACTTACCGTCCCAACACGGTACCCGGTGACTTCCAGCACTTCCTCCTCTGTCGCCATCCGCACGCGCGACCGCTTAACAAGCTGGCGCAGTTTTCTCCAATCCACCTGTGCAGGTCCCGCGACAAGTACAAGGAGAAACTCTTCGGGTCTGATTTGAAAGAGAATGCTGCGGACAACTTGCTCCGGCCTCTGGGCGCGATCGGCGGCAGCCTGCTCCAGAGAATTGACAGGCGTTGCATGCCGAAAAACTTGATGTGGAATATTTAAACTTTCCAGGGCAATACTGGCAGGTGGTGTATCCATAACCTTCTCTCATTGGCTCTGTGGCTAATAGTTTTTTGTAGAGTAAAATCGCTCAATGTCCAACTTCAAGTCACCTCTCACTCTGTTCCTCACCTCATTAATTGTAATAGCTCTTCTCGCCTTATTCGGCCCCGAAGAGCGATCCCTCGGCGCCAGTGTGCGGATCGTCTATCTGCACGGCGCATGGGTCCTGGCAGCTGAAATCGCCTTGATCCTGGCAGGCCTGGCTGGACTGGTCGCGTTGATCACCCGCCGCGCGACGTTCCACAACTGGTCCGCCGCGCTCGGGCGGACCGGGATCTTTTTCTGGGTGACCTACCTGCCGCTATCACTCTGGGCTATGCAATCTAACTGGAACGGGCTCTTTCTCGCCGAGCCGCGATTTCGTCTGGCAGCGATCTTTGCTGTTACGGGCGTGTTGCTGCAAGTTGGTTTGTGGCTCATGAATACGGACTGGCTTACCTCCCTGGCGAATATCCTGTTCATCGTTGTTCTGCGCGTGATCTTTTCGACCGCGGAAAACGTGATGCACCCGCCTCCCTCGCCGATCTTCAATTCGGGGAATTTCGTCATCATCGGTTTTTTTCTGTCTTTGATCGTCCTTACACTGATTGCTTCTTACTTTTTAACCCGCGTGTTTTTACGAGCATCCCAGTAAAGCATGCGCTTCCCGCTTCAAATCCTGACGTTCATGCTGCTTCGCACCATCCTGAATACGGGGCACAGGATGGTGTATCCGTTCCTGTCTGTGTTCGCGCGCGGTCTGGGCGTAGATATCACGACCCTTTCCTTTGTGGTCACGGCGCGTTCGTTGGTTGGGATGTTCGCTCCCGTTTTTGGTTCCGTTGCAGATCACCGCGGGCGCAGGTTTGGAATGCTCTCCGGAATCATTTTGTTCATCGTTGGTGTCGGGCTGGTTGCCTTCCATCCCACGTTTGTCACATTCACGATTGCAGTATTGATTGGCATCCTTGGCAAATACCTCTTTGATCCATCCATGCAAGCCTACATCGGTGACCGCATTCCCTACGAACGGCGCGGCACCGCGCTGGCCGTCATCGAGATGTCGTGGTCGTTGGCGTTCATCGTCGGGACGCCGCTGGTTGGATATCTGATTTCCCGCTTTGGGTGGAATGCTCCGTTTCCTTTATTTGTGGGTCTGGGACTGTTGATGTTCGCTGTAATTGGGTGGATGGTGCCGCGCCAGGATCATGCTGCTCCGAAATCTTCAGCGGCTCCCGTTAAAAATGTCCGCTCGGTACTGACCAGTATTCCCGCCCTGGCGGCCATCTCCATTGCACTATGGGCGAGCGCCGCAAATGAGCTTGTCAACCTGATCTTCGGTGTCTGGCTGGAGGATTCATTTGGATTGAGGATCGCTGCACTCGCGGGCGCCTCAGCCGTGATCGGGTTCTCTGAGCTCGGCGGAGAGGGGCTCGTGGCTTTGACTACCGACCGGCTGGGTAAACCGCGCGCCTTAGCGTTTGGTCTGGTCATCAACGTTCTGGCTGCCTTCTTATTACCCATCGTCGGCAGGACGGAAATTGGTGCATTGGTGGGATTATTTTTGTTTTACATCAGCTTTGAATATGTGCTTGTAAGTCACATTCCGTTGATGACGGAGGTGATGCCGGTGGCGCGTGCAACGCTCCTGTCGTTCAACGTCACAGGACACTCCCTCGGACGGATGATCGGCGCGTTGTCCGCAACCTTCATCTATCAACGTTTTGGTTTCCTTCCTGTCACGCTTATAGCGATTTTATTCAACCTGTTTGCTTTACTTGCTCTAGCTGAGTTGACTCAAAAAATCATCATCCTGCCACGCCTTCTGGCGTGGTTTCGCCGCGCAGAAAGAAGCAAAGCATGAGTGTCCTGCTGGTGTATGGATTCAGCATCCTTATTTTTATCCTGATCTTGCTTTGGATCGTGATCCCCACGCTCTATGGGCTACCGCCTGTTCCCACCAGGCGGGAGCGTATCCGTAAGGCCTTGAAACTGGCTAATCTCCAGCCGAATGAGGTTCTCTACGATCTCGGCGCGGGCGATGGGCGCGTGCTCTTCATTGCCGTGCATGCGTTTGGCGCCCGGGCCGTGGGGATTGAGATTGGCCCCATCCAGTGCGCGCTTATTTGGTTGCGGAGCGTCACTAGCGGGCTGGGAAACCAAATCCAGGTGAAATGGGCGAATTTCTATAATGCCGATCTGCATGCCGCGGATGTGGTCTATGTGTACGCAACCTCCACCGAAGTCCGAAAGCTGGCTTCCCATTTGAAGGAGCAGTTGAAGCCGGGGACAAGGCTGGTATCTATCTCTGCTGATTTCCCCGACTGGGAGCCTGCCGCGCTCGATGAGCGCGAGCTGATCTTTGTTTATGAAATGCCGCCAACCCCGGGGAATATTTCATCTTTTTGGCTGAAGAAAGCTATTTCAAAAGATTTATAAATCTTTTGAGGAACAAAACTCTTGTAAATGGGGAATCACACTATAAGGAGGAACGATTCCCCCGCTTCAGAACAAACACTGCAAGCTCACTCATACCCAGAGAACCAAGCAGTATCTGGTATGGAAATGTGATGATTCCATAGCGATTCTGGGCCTCCAGGATCAATGATGAGATGGCAAACCCGAGAAGAAATAGCTGCATGACAAAAACGGCCGGCCGGGGTCTGTTTATAAAGGATGTCACAATGTTCACGCCGATAAAAATGGTGATGATCAAGTAGAGGAAGCTATCAATATCGCTCATCACTCTGACCACTTCATGGTCGTTTGACCCATTCAATGAGACCTGAAACAGCTGCCAGTGGTTCGACCAGATCAGATCGAACTTCGACCGGAAAAGCTCCAGAACGGAATATCCCTCCAAACGATCGATGGCCAGCTGAATCAAGTAACCGTTCGCGGCAGCATTATCGTCTCCAAAGCGTTCATACGCATCGAAGGCGATCTCCCGGTCCGGGTTGTTGATGACGCCTTTATGCTCAGGATTAAGCCCCAAGAGAATGAAATGGCCTCTCTGCTGAAACGCGGACATAATATCGGTTTGGAAAAATCGCTCCGCTAGGAGAACGGCAGTATTGCTGACCGCAAGATAACTGATCACGAGCAAGCCCAGAGGGATCAACTGCTTGTAAAGCGCCTTATCCCTTGCGAGATAGATCAAATCTGAAATGAGCAACGCCGTGAGAAGGATGATACCTCCGGGGCGGAACCAGTCGATCAATCCGGTTGTGATGCCGCACAAAATATAGCCTAGTGCTCGTGTCGATTGTTGATTGGTTTCCGAATTCTTGATCCGCCCATACAGTAAAACGGATAACGTGATCAACAGCAGAGCAATATGTTCCCCGGACAAAACTCCCGTGTAACAGACAAGAGACGGCAATGTGCCATAGAGGCTGGCTGCGATAAATCCTGCCCGTGCCCCCGCAAATTGCTTTCCGGCCAGGTAGACCAACCACACCGTCAGTGCAGCCAGCACCACCATAAACATTTTGGCGGTTGTAGGGCTGGCACCGAATATTCTGTATAAAATAGAAGTTACCAGTCCGGTCATATCGAGGTGCACCGCCCAGGGAATGCCCTGATATGTTTCAAGGTTGGCAAACGGTTGACCCGAAACAACATCCACTGCAAATAAATGCATATCCTGCATGTCGGAGGAGAAATTTGTGCTGAGCAGCGGTAATACGACGAGCCGCAGGGCAACCGCGAGGGCAACGATCCAGACGAGCGGAATATAACCGGTGCTTTCGATGGTGCCCCATAGGTTGTCCCTGAGCAAAATGGCAGCCAGTGGCGCCAGCAGCATTGCTATGAGTAACCCAATCCGGAAGAATGACGAAAGCGGCCAATTCTCAAGCAAATAGCCGAGCTGTGAAAATAAGGAAAATCCAATCGGAAGGACGCTCAAAAGGACGAGAGCGATCCTCTGCAGGAAAAATGTCAATCTTGGATACGTCGGATTCATGGCTGGCGGGAACGTAGAAGTGGAATGGGCTTATTAAGTCAATTTTGAATACAGACTGGTTGATTTTACACCACTGACTGTTCAGGCAGTTTCCCTTAGAAACCTGCTGTCTGTATCGTACCTTTTTTCACAGCCTTGTGTTGGAATATATGAACAATATCGCACACCCAGGAGGAACCCATGAAACTGCGAAATCTCTATCTTCTCAATACAATCATATCCCTTGGCTTTGCGCTCGGTTTCCTGTTGATGAGCTCATTCCTGCTCGGCCTACTTGGCATGGACGATACCGCCGATGCCCGTACGCTCGGTCAACTCATTGCTGTGGAACTGGTCGTCGGCGGTGTCATCACCCTGCTCGCCCGCGACGTGGTCGATCCCAAAGCAACCAGTGCAATCAACATAGGTAATTTCCTTGCAGGCGTGCTTGGTACCGTGATCGCCCTGCTTGCTACGCTTTCTGGCGTGATGGGCTGGTTTGGCTATGTGGTCACGGCAGTCTATCTGTTCATTGCCATTACCTTTGGTTATTTTCAATTCATAAAGCCAGCGAAATAAACATACTATTCAAAATCAAGGAGCCGTTCCCTGTTAGGACGGCTCTTCGCTTTAGAGGGAGTCATTCTATTATGTTGTGCCTTTATCTTAACTATGGTTAAATCACTTCATCACCAATCTCTAATTACGAACTACCGACAATGCTCATCCACTCCTCTTCTCAACTCCTGACTCTCCCTAATGGGCCGCAACGCGGGCATGACCTGGGCACTCTCGGCATCATCGAACATGGCGCTGTTGTGGTGCGCGAAGAGAAGATCGTCGCGGTCGGCACAACGGCGGAACTCAAAGCCTCTTATCCGCATGAACCCACTCTCGACGCGGGGAACTGCGTCCTGATGCCTGGCTTTGTGGATCCTCACACTCATGTCATCTGGGGCGGTGATCGTGCCAATGAGTTCGAAATGAAAATGGCGGGCAAACCCTATCTCGAGATCCTGGCAGAGGGCGGCGGGATTATTTCCACGGTTAAACAGACCCGCACTGCGTCGATCGAATCGCTCATTGCGCAGACCCGCCCGCGCCTGCTGCGTATGTTCAGGCATGGCACTACCACCGCCGAAGCCAAGACGGGATATGGCTTGCAAACGGCGACCGAACTGCGCTTGCTGAAGGCATTATTGGCGCTTGACGATGAGCATGTACTTGACCTCGTGATTACATTCCTGGGTGCGCATGCCATCGCACCTGAATTCAAGGACAACCCGCAGGGATACACTGATCTGGTCTGCGATACGATGCTGCCGATCCTCAAAGAATGGTGGGGCACGCATGCGCCGCGCCTGCCGCTGCCCTTTGTGGATGTCTTTTGCGAAGACAAAGCCTTTAACCTGGAGCAATCGCGCCAGATCCTGACAACTGCAAAGTCGCTGGGGTTCCCGCTCAAGATCCACGCGGACGAGTTTGGAAACATCGGCGGGGCGTCACTTGCTGTGGAGCTGGGCGCGGCCTCGGCGGATCACCTCGTCAAGACTTCCAATGAAGATATTGCTGCGCTGGGCAAATCCGATACGGTAGCCGTGGCGCTGCCCTGCACACCGTTTGGGCTTGCCGAGAAGGAATACACTCCCGCGCAGAAGTTGATCGAAGCGGACGCCATCCTCGCGCTGGCAACAGATTGCAATCCCGGCACCTCGTGGAATGAGTCGATGCAGTTTGCGATCGCGCTGGCTTGCCGTTATATGCGGCTTACCCCGGCACAGGCCATCGCCGCTTCGACGATCAACGCCGCGCATGCCATCCGCCGCGCCGATACGATCGGCTCCATTGAAGTGGGCAAACAGGCCGATATGCTCATCCTGTCTGTGCCAGATTACCGTCACCTCGGCTATCGTTATGGCACCAACCTGGTCAAGCAGATCATCAAGAGAGGACAGGTCTATTCTGTAGATGTGGGCTATTATCGAACTGCGTAAAGCCTTTTGCCACGGAGACGTTGAGACGCGGAGAAATTTTAAGCCTCTCTGTGTCTCCGCGACTCTGTGGCTAATTTTTTAGGAGACATGAATGCAAATTGACATTATCGGTGTGCCCGTAGACCTCGGCGCAGATCGTCGCGGCGTGGATATGGGTCCCAGCGCCATACGCTATGCTCATCTCCACCAGAAACTTGAGGAACTGGGGTACAGCCTTGAAGACAAAGGTAACATTGAAGCCCCTATCCTGGAAACGTGCAACATTACCGACACCAGACTGAAATATCTTGACTGCATCATCCCGATGGGACGGCGGGTGGCAGGCGCAGTGTCCACATCTATCCAGGGCGGACATTTTCCGCTGGTCCTGGGCGGAGATCACAGCCTGTCGGTCGGTTCCATTCGCGGCGCGGCGAAACATAAACGGCTCGGCGTTATCTGGATCGATGCGCACGCCGACTTCAACACCGCGGAGACCACTCCCTCGGGAAACATCCACGGCATGCCTCTCGCGGCTCTATGTGGGCTCGGTGATCCACGCCTTGTCTGCCTGTGGGATGAGACATCACCGGTCATCGACCCGCGGCTGGTGGCCGTCATCGGCGCGCGTGACTTGGACTCTGGCGAAAAACAGAACTTGCGCGAGGCAGGCGTCATGGTGCAGAGCATGGAACAGGTCGACCGCATGGGCATGGTTGCCGCGCTCGAAGAAGCCATTGAACGCGTCAGCCAGGATGTTGATGGGATCTATCTTTCATTTGATATGGACGCGCTTGACCCGCGTCACGCGCCCGGTGTAGGTACGCCCGTTCCTGGCGGACTCACCTACCGTGAAGCACATCTTGCCTGTGAAGTGGTCGCCGAGACGGGCAAGCTTATCGGCATGGATATTGTAGAAGTCAACCCCATTCTGGACGTGCAGAACGAAACCGCCATCCTTGCAGTGGAGTTCGCCCGCTCGGCGCTGGGCTCACGCATTTGGAGCGGTTAACGGAAGATGCATCAGAGGCAAGCTTGCAAAACTGACGGTAGCAGTTTCATGGCAAAGAAAGAAGCGCTCTTGTTCATCATTCAGAACGCGACTACAATGTCGTTATGAATACTCTCTACGGCCCCATCCTCATCGTCGAAGATGTCCCCAATGTTCTTGAATTACTGGAAGTTACGCTGCGCTTCAAAGGCTATGCTGTGCTCACGGCACGCAATGGTGAAGAGGCGCTCGAGACCATTGCTCGTCAGCGACCCGTGTTGATCATCACGGATATTTTGATGCCAAAGATGGATGGGTATGCATTTGTGCAAAAGCTGCGCCTCAACCCCGAGACGCGCGGAATTCCTGTGGTTTTTCTTTCCGCCACCTATGTCACGCCAGAAGACAAGGATTTTGCACTAAGCCTGGGTGCAGCGCGCTTTATGGAAAAGCCTATCGATACCGAAGACTTTTTGCTGACCGTTGCCGAGCTGGTCACACAACAGCCGTTTACCACGCCTCATCCGCTCGACATGGAGAGATTCTACGCCGGATACCGCACGCGCCTCGAAAATAAATTGCGCCATAAGAATACGCAGATCGCGCGCGCCGAACGGTTGCTGGCTACACTGCCCGCTGACCAAAGGCCGGCGTTTGAAGCCTTGCTTCAGCAATCCATTCGAGATCGCAACGAGATCCAGACTGAGCTCTACGATATCTACAAAACCCTCGAAGAACTGCGAAAATAATAAAATCTTTCAGTGACGGGCAACCCGTGCTGAACATATACAGGATGGTTTTATGCAACCGACATTGTCCTATGTGGAAAACCTCGCGCGCCTGGCGGGCGATATTTTGCGCGCTGGCTACGATACAGAACATCAGGTGGGCTATAAAGGCGTAATCGACCTGGTCACCGAGGTGGACCATCAGTCTGAAAAATTCTTGCTTGGCGAAGTGCAGCGGGATTTTCCCGATCATCATATCTTTTCAGAAGAGAGCGGCGTTATCCAGGGCAACGCCGAGCACGTCTGGTACATCGATCCGATCGATGGGACGGTAAACTATGCTCATCATATCCCGATCTTTTGTGTTTCGATTGGTTATGCCTCCCAGGGAACCCTCAGCCTGGGTGCCGTGTACGATCCGATGCGTGATGAAATGTATCTTGCTGAACGCGGCCAAGGCGCCACGTTGAACGGTCGCCCTTTGCGTGTGTCCGGAGCCACGGAGTTACAGAGAAGTCTGCTGGTCACCGGTTTCCCATACGATGCTTGGGATACTCCACAGGATAACTTTGCCAATTTTGTAAAATTCGGGAAGATCTCCCAGGGGGTGCGCAGGCTGGGTTCTGCCGCACTGGATCTCTGTTATGTGGCTGCCGGCCGCTTTGACGGGTTCTGGGAGATGGCGCTCAATGCCTGGGATGTAGCCGCTGGGGCTCTAATCGCCGAGGAAGCCGGCGCACGCGTGACCAATGTGAAAGGCGATGCCGATTATCTTTCTGTGCCGCAATCTGTTGTGGCTGCGACACCCGGCATCTATGCCCGTATGTTGGAGGAGTTAAATAACAAAAAGCGGTCTGGATAGGGGATTAAAGTTACTCCTCTTTGGGCTCCAAAACAGGATAAACGTCAGATGGAATATCCGTGCAAACCGGTAAAATAAGAGTCCTTTCATCTGATTATCAATGCCAGGCAGGCCCAGTTCCATACCCCTTAGCAGGACAAAAATCACGGTGCCGAACCGCCGGCCCGAGCTGCTCTCCCGCCCTCGCTTGCTGGAGAGTATGCGGTCATTGTTGAAGGATAATAAGCTGCTCCTGCTTTCAGCACCCGCAGGGTACGGGAAGACATCTCTCCTGATCGATCTGGCACATCACGTCGAGATGCCCGTCTGCTGGCTCGCGCTCGACGAGCTGGACCGCGATCCGCAGCGATTTCTTGCATATCTAATTGCGTCGTTGGCAGAAAAAGTTCCGGGGGTCGGTGAAAATTCTCGTTATCAACTAAATCGCCTGAAATCCATCGAGCAGGATGCGGAGATCATCCTGGTTATGCTGACCAATGAGATTCTCGACTGTGTGGAACATGACTTCCTGCTGATCGTGGATGACTATCATCTCTTGGACGATGTCCCGGTCATTTCTAATCTGGTCAGCCGGTTCCTTCAATTGGTGGATTCTCGCTGTCACCTCCTGCTTTCATCTCGTACAACCCCTCCGCTGGAAGATGTGACCTTAATGCTGGCGCGCGAGCAGGTGGCAGGCCTTGGGCTCGCCGAACTGGCCTTCCGGGCTCGAGAGCTCCAGGCACTCTATGCCCAGAATTATCATCGGCATCTTTCCGACGAGACCGCGCGTCAAATCGTGGAGCAAACCGGCGGCTGGATCACGGGTATGGTGCTCTCGAGTCTGCCTAGCGGTGTGCGCATCGCTGGCATGGATATGTTTGCCTATCTGGGACGTCAGGTGCTCGATGAGCAGCCCGCTTATATTCGCGAGTTTCTCCTGCGGACATCTCTTGCCGAGGAATTCAACGCGGAATTTTGTGAGATCGTCCTCGCGTCGCTCTATTCGGAACCTCAAAACTGGCTCACCCTCATGGGCCTGATCCTGGAGAAAAATCTCTTCGTGTTGCCTCTTGGTGAAGATGGACGCTGGCTTCGTTATCATCACCTCTTTCGCGATTTTCTACAGGCCCGGTTAAAAGAGGAACGCCCTCATGAAATACATCCCATTCTGGAGCGGATGGTCACAGCCTACGAAGCGGCGGGCGAGTGGGAAAAGGCTTATTACACGTGCAGGCAATTAGGTGATCCGGAAGCACTGGCAGCTCTGATTGAGCGCTCGGGAACCACCATGCTGCAAACCGCCCTTGTCACGCTCGAAAGCTGGATCAATAGCCTGCCTCCCTCTCATACGCAGATACGCCCTGGATTGATCTCGCTGCGCGGAGTGATAGCCTCACTGAAAGGTAATTTTCAGGATGCCAATCAGTTACTGGATGTAGCGGTCTCTCTTTACCGCCAGAGCGGTCATGCAGCTGGACTCTCTCTTACTCTGACGCGACGGGCCATCACACTTCGACTTCTGGGAAAATACAGCGAGTCTCTTCAAGACATCGAAGAAGCATTAGAGTTAGCCACGGCTGAACCCGATTTACAAGCGGTTTATGCAGAAGCCTTGCGCATCAAAGGCTCAAACCTATACCGCCTGGGACAGGCCCGCCGTGCATTAGAAGAACTTGAGCACTCATTATCCCTCTATAAAGAACTCAAAGAGACAATTAATATTCCTATAGTGTTGGCGGAAACCGCCATGGTTCATGCAACGGTTGGGAATGTTGACTCGGCAAAATCTTTATATCAGGACGCGTTAAAGATCTGGCGGGTGGAGAAAAATTCATATTACCAGGCAGAGGCATTGAATAATCTGGCAGTTCTCTATTATCACCTTGGCGAGTATGAACCTGCATCCGACTCCTTTGAAGAAGGACTGGCCTGTGCTCGGAGCAGCCGCAATCAGCGGACGGAATCACTGCTCCTGACCGGCCTCGGCGACCTGTATGCAGAGATCGAAGCGTTTGAAGCCGCCAAGCTGGCCTATGAACAGGCGGAAGCGATTGCAGGCAGGCTTTCGGGGTTCTTTATCTCCAATTATCTGGTACTGGCACGCGCAAACTTAGCCCTGCTGCAACAGGATCTCCTGGCCTCCTCCCGGCTTCTAAGATCATTCAGAAAAAAGCTGGATGTGAATCCATCCGCCTATGAACGCGGTTTATGGGCTTTTCTTCAGGGTCGCTATCATCTTTTGAAAAAGGAATCCAGGAAGGCCATTACACTCTTGCGTGAAAGCAAAGCTGGTTTTCTCCAGGATGGAAGAGATGTCGAAAGCCAGTGGTGCGTGGTTTGGCTGATCGCTGCCTCTAGCCAGGCAGGACAGACCGAACAGGCCAGAGCTGAATTTCAGGAAATGATGGGGGGGAGGAACAAAGTTAGCCATCCTATATTGATCACGACGTACCAGGCGTTTCCCTGGCTGAAACCGCTACAGGGTGACGCAGCGATTGGGGGCAGCCTGGTCAACGTATTGGATAGAGCAAAGCAGTTGGGCGAAAGCATTCCTTCCATTCGGCGAACCTTGCGCCGCCATGCGCAGTCCATTCAAATGCCGGCAGCCCAGATCATCATCCGGGCATTTGGAGTCGCAGAAGTCACCGTTCACGGCCGCACGATCCTGATGTCAGACTGGCGGACGAGAGCCGTACGGGATTTATTCTTCTATTTCCTTTCTCAACGGGAAGCGGTTACAAAAGAGCAGGTTGCAGAAACTCTCTGGCCGGAGGGACCCGATGACCGGATATCTCGCAAGCGCTTCAAGGATCAAATGTTTCGTCTGCGCCGTGCATTAGGCAGAGAGGTGAATGCAATTGTTTTCAATGGAGATTCCTATCAATTTAATCAGGTGCTGGATTACGAATATGACGTGGAGGCCTTTGAGTCATATCTGGCGCGTGCCCGTAAAGCGGAGGAGACCGATCAACGAATCCAGTATTATCAAAACGCTATTGCTCAAGTCCGTGGACCTTATCTGAGTGATGTAGACGCGCTTTGGGCTGTTACGGAACGCGAGCGAGTCGGCCAGATCTACGTTTCCGCGCTTGAAGAGCTGGCTCATCTATACCTGAATGCTAATCGACTGGAGCAGTCCCTTGCCATGTGCCAGCTTGCTCTAAAGCAGGAGCGTTCCCGGGAAGGAATTTACCGGCTGGAAATGCGCGCCTACGCTGCCCTCGGAGATCGTCCATCCGTCGTGAGGCGGTATCAAGCCTGTAAAGAAGTGCTCAAAGAGGGTCTTGGCCTTACTCCCTCGAGCGAAACAGAAAACCTTTACCGTGAACTAACAGCATAGAGATTGGAATTCCCCAACAGAAAACGGGCTGCGAATTTGCAGCCCGTTTTGCAGTCTAGGGGTCTATACAATAGAAACTATTCGTGCCGAGATCCTGATTGATTTCACCCAGAAAATCGACTAGGCATCGGAAGACATGTGAAATTGCAACAAAGCATCAGGCATAATTCATTGATTACGTCGCACTGATGTAAGACTGGGTGACGCGGCGGAATTGGGGGCGCAGTTGATAAAGGGAATCACTGTGCCCCGCGTCCGCGCAATAGGTGGGAACAGATTACGCACCGGATGAGAAAATCTCTTAACCCCTCTGTGTGCTCCGTGGCTAAATCGCTTCACGGAGCATTCTTTATAGTACCATCTCTTGACCTGACCCTGATTCTGAATTAGAATCCCTGCCTGCTAGTATATGCCCTCGTAGCTCAGTGGATTAGAGCGCTTGCTTGCGGAGCAATAGGTCGCGTGTTCGAGTCGCGCCGAGGGCGCCTTTTGGGAGCGGATACCCGCTCCTTTTTGTTTGCTGTATTCCGACGGATCATGTATGCCAAAACGAAAACCACAAATTTTGTTGACGAACGATGACGGGATTCTCTCCCCTGGCTTGTGGGCAGCCGCTGCCGCTCTTTCCAAGCTCGGGTTTGTTACGGTGACCGCGCCGCGTGACCAATCTTCGGGCATGGGCCGGAGTTTGCCCAACTCATCAGACGGGATCATTGAGGAGCAACGGGTCCAGGTCAATGGCCAGGAGTGGACGGTCCATTCTATTGGCGGCACCCCGGCCCAGACGGTCCTCCACGGCGTCTTGGAAGTGATGAAGAAAAAGCCGGATCTGGTGGTATCGGGGATCAATTATGGCGAGAATGTTGCTACGGGCGTCACCATCTCAGGGACAGTGGGCGCGGCGATGGAAGCGGCGTCTCTGGGGATTCCCGCCATGGCTATTTCGCTGGAAGCGGAAGCACAATATCACCTCACCTATTCTGAAGAAATGAGTTTTTTGGTCGCTGCAGAGTTTGCAGTTCGATTTGCCCGTCTGCTTTTGGGAAAGAAACTTCCCGCGGATGTGGATCTATTAAAGGTCGATGTGCCTTCTGACGCCACTGTCGACACACTCTGGCAGTTGACGCGTATCTCGCGCCAACGCTACTACCAGCCGCTCGCCCCGGTTCGCGCCTCGTGGGCAGAGCGCGGCATTATTGGATACCGCGAAGCCGGCGAGCTGGACCGTGAGCCGGAGGACACGGATGTCTACGTTTTGCGAAAGAAGCGCATGATCTCTGTCACACCTCTCAGCCTGGACTTAACCTCTCGCGTCGATTTCGCTGAACTCGAGCGGCTGTTAAAGACATAAACGCTCAAACAAAAAAGACCTCAGGCTTGCCTGGAGTCTTTTTTGTTTAAAACAATTCTAGTTGAAATGGGGGCTGAATCTGGCGACCAGTTTTTCCTTGGGCATGAAACCCGTGATGCGCTCTTTGATCTCTCCACCTTTAAAGAACAGCAGGGTGGGAATTCCCATCACGCCGAACTGCATCACCAGGTTGGGATTTTCATCCGCATCGATCTTCACGACCTTGACTTTCCCGTCCCATTCGCCGGCCAGCTGCTTCACGATCGGGTCGAGCATCTTGCACGGCTGGCACCAGACGGCGCTGAAATCCACCAGCACGGGCTCCGACGAATCCAACACTTCTGTCTTGAATGTATCTTCATTAACATGTAACATTTCAGCCATTCGGACCTCCATTTTGATAGATGTTATCACATCATGGGGTCTTACGTTGACGATGAATATTTCCCATGTTAGAATGCAGTCCGCCTTAATGGGCGCGTAGCTCAACGGCAGAGCAGTGGCCTTTTAAGCCATTGG